>JAMOAD010000028.1 GCA_023621955.1 Acidobacteriota bacterium | reverse complement strand
ATTCCGATCCAGAGGGCGCCCCAGTAGTGGAGGGGATAGAGTTCAAACCAACGCGCCAAGAAGGTCGTGAGCGGGTAGAGCGTGGCGGAGAGGAGGAAGAAGAGAAAAAGGAGAAGCCTACCCCGAGAAGAGAGGGCAAACCCTGAGACAATCTGCTTGTAGATGACCCTGTGAAGAAGGTAGAAAAAGGAGAGGAAGAAGAGAAAGAAGAGGAAGAAGGCGGCTCCTCTCATGAACGGCCTAACCCCTCCACGGAGAGGGCGACGAGATGGAGGTACCTCTCCGGACTGAAATGCTCCTTCCCGTACTCCTCCGCCTTTGCCGCGCAGGAAACGCCTCTCTCCCCGAAGGCCTCGAGAATCCCTCGGGCCAGACCCTGGGGTGTCGGCTCCACGAGAATCGAGGTGGTCTCATCCAAAATCTGAGTGTGGCTGAGAATCGAGGTGGCCACCACAGGCTTGCCGGATTTCATGTAGCTGTAGATCTTAAGAGGAGTGTTGGTGCCCTCTTTGCGCGGCGATACAAGAACATCGCACCCGGCGATGTAAGAAGAGATCTCCCTCTTAGGAACCTGGGGCAAGAGCCTGACCCTGGAGGGATCGTACTCCCCTTTGCGGAGAAGGTCACGGATCTGATCATCCCTTCCCCCGACCGAGAGGAGAGCCACATCTTCGGGAAGGAATCTGGTCGCTTCGAGGAGGATCTCTATCCCCTGGTAGTACTCCAGAGTCCCCGCGTAGAGGACGATCCTCTTGCCGGGAAAGAGGGCCCTGATCTCTTTGACCCTCTCTGGGTCGACTTCGTACTCCTGATCCAGGAAGTTCTCGATCAGGAAGACCCTCTTCTCTGGGAAGAGAGAGGTCACATACTTGTAGAGCTCCGGGCAGATGGTGATGATTCTGTCGGCGCTTCTCAAGACGAAGCCCTCCCCTCTCTTGAGAAGACCTATCACGAAGGAGGATTTCGTGGTGTTGAAGTTGATCATCTGCTGGGGCAGCGAGGAGTGCATGTCGTAGAGGTGGGGGATCTTGAAGACTCTCTTGACCAGAGCCCCTAGATACCCGGCCTCCTCATGGGTATGGACGTAACCGTAGCTCCCTCTTCCTCTCCAAGCGGCGAAGAGGGCCTTCAGGAAGAGGAAGAAGTCGAGGAAAAGCTTGTTGATGGAGGGGCCGATGACAACACTCTTGATCCAAAAGGGCTTCAGGCTCCTGTGAACGGTCAGCCCCGGCAAGGAGACCTCTTCCCCCAGGGGATAGGTGTAGAGGTCCACAGTGTGGCCCTGTTCGAGCAAGGAGCGGATCCTGTAGTATTCGCTGAAAGGAGTTCCTCTGGCTTCGAAGAAGGGTTCCGGAGCAACCATCAAGATCTTCATCATGCCTCCACGGGGATGCAGATTTTACCACGAAGGGAGCCTACCGACAAGATCCTCATTAGGAGCGGGGATGAAAGCGGTGATGAATCTCCCGCATCCTCTCTCGGGAGACAAGCGTGTAGATCTCGGTCGTCGAAATCTGGGAGTGGCCAAGGAGAGTCTGAACAAGCCTGAGACCCGCTCCCTTCTCGAGAAGGTGGGTGGCGAAAGAGTGACGAAGGAGATGGGGGTGGATCTTCTCTTCGATTCCCATGAGCCTTCCGTACCCCTTGAGGATTTTCCACACCCCTTGGCGGGTTAAGGCCTCTCCGAAAGGGTTGAAGAAGAGGAGGTTTGTGCTCTTCTTCCCCAAAAGAAGAGGGCGGAACTTATCGATGTAGAGGTCGATCCATCGGGAGGCCTCCTCACCGTAGGGGATCAACCTCTCCTTTCCTCCCTTTCCAAAGACCCTGAGGAAGCCCATCTCCCGGTTGACCTTCGGCAGGGTTATCGCCGTCAGTTCGGAGACCCTCATCCCCGTCGCATAGAGGATTTCTAAGAGGGCTTTGTCCCTAACCCCCCGGGGGGAGGTGACGTCCGGAAGCCCCAAGAGCCTGTCGACCTCGTCGAAGGAAAGAGTCTCAGGAAGCGTCTTCCAGAGCTCAGGTTGTTCGATCAGGGCCAGAGGAGAGGCAAGGGTCTGGCCGATGTAGATTCTGTACTTGTAGAAGCTCTTCAAGGCCGACAGGGAACGGGCAAGGGAGCGGTGAGAGACACCGCTGGAGAGTTCAACCCGCATGAATTGACGGACATCTCCCTCGTCGACCTCCTCGGGTCCCCTCTTCAGGAGCGTAAAGAACTTCTTCAGATCCCTCCCGTAAGAGAGGATGGTGTTCTCCGCCATCCCCCTCTCAAGACGGAGGTAAGCCAAAAATTCGTTGATCCAGGGAAACTGTTTCTCCTCAGGGTTCACTGCAGGTAAGGGTTGTTCTCCCTCTCGAACAGGAGTGTCGTCTGTTCTCCGTGACCAGGTAAGACCACGGTCTCTTCGGGAAGTTGAAAAAGGTGGGTCTCGATGGAGCCGAGCAGGGCGGTGAGGTCGCCCCCAGGAAGGTCCGTTCTCCCGATGCTGCCGTAAAAGAGGGTGTCTCCACTGAGGAGGTAGGGAGGGGTGAAGAGGCAGACCGACCCTTGAGTGTGGCCAGGAGTCCAGATCACCTGTAAAGGGATTCCTCCGACTTGGAACTCCTCCCCACCCTCCATCCACTCGATTCGGGTCAGCCGTTCGTAGGGGAAGTCCATGGTGTTTCCCCCATGGTAGTAAAGTTCCTTGTCCGCACGGTGGAGCCAGAAGGAGGCCCCAGTCTCCTTGACCAAAGGAGCCGCCCCTTCCACATGGTCGAAATGGCCATGGGTGGCCACAACGGTGACCGAGGAGAGGGCGTTGGCTTTCAGAAACCTGAGAATCTGCTCCCAATCCCTGCCGGGGTCGACAACCAAGGCCTCTTGGCCCCGGAAGACGATATAGGAGTTCGCCCAGAGTCCGGAGTTGACGATGGTCGTTAACTTATAGGTTTGTTCGCTCATGGCACCTCATGGTGTAAGAACTGGATAAGAGGGGACAAGCAACAGAGCCTGAAAGTTCCTGTAAGGAAGACGTTGTACCGCCTTTCGGGGGGAGAGGACACCGCCGTAGGCCTTGAGGAGTTCGAGGTCGCTCAAATCCGCAAGCAAACGGCTTCTCGGCTTCGGATACTCGCAGACTCCCGCCGTGGAGGGAGAGAGTTTCGCAAGCCTCATCGCCTCTGCCAAAGCCTCCTGGAGGCCGCCGATCTTATCGACAAGGCCGTTGGAGACCCCATCCTTTCCGGTCCATACCCGGCCCTGGGCGATCTTGTCCACATCTTCCACCTTCATTTTCCGGGCTTTGGCGACCTTCGAGAGGAAGCGGGAGTACATACCCCGGACCGACTTTTCCAGAAGGGCCTTCTCCTCATCCGAGAGTGCCTCGGAGGAAGAAAACATATGGGCGTACTTACCACGCTCCACCCGATCCGTGGAGATCCCCACCTTCTCGAAAAGACCCTTCAGGGAGAACTTCCCCGCCAAGACTCCGATGGAACCCGTTAGGGTCAGAGGATCCGCGAAGATCAGGGAGGAGGAGGTAGAGACCCAATAGCCTCCAGAGGCGGCGTAATCGCCCATGGAGATGACCAGGGGCTTCTTCGCGGCGGCTCTCTCCAACTCCCTCAGAATCAGATCCGAGGCGATGGCGGAACCGCCGGGAGAGTCAACCCGGAGGACCAGGGCCTTGACGCTCTCGTCTTTAGCGGCTTCCTTGATGGCGTCGGCGACGGTCGAGGCTCCGACGATCGTTCCGGAAAGAGGATCTTCCCCGCTCGCGCCTTCACGGATCTCCCCCTGAAGGAAGACAACGGCGATGTTCCTCGACCCTTTTCTCTGGTCTGGCCTGGGGATATATTGGGAGAGAGGGAGTTTCGAGAGTTTCTTCCCCTCCCCGGCGAGAGCCTCTTCAAGTTGGTCTCGAAAGGCGAGACGTTCTACGAGCTTCGTCTCCAAAGCCTCTTCGGGAAGGATGATCCCCTTGTCCACCATGGCATCGAAGGCGTTCCTGTCGAGACCCCTCCTCTGCCCGATGACCTCGGCGAAACGGGAGTAAAAGGAATCCAGAAGGGAGTCCATGATCTCCCGATGGGCCGGCGTATAGGCGCTCTCGGTAAAGGTGTTTCCGGCGGTTTTATAATCGCCGGTGTGGACGAAATCGGCGGTCACCCCGATCTTCTGAAAGAGGTTCTTCAGAAAGACTGTTTCAAAGGAGAGGCCCGTGAAGAGAAGCTCCCCCGAGGGCATGAGCGTCACCGTATCGGCTTCCGAGGCAAGGTAGTAGTCCTTCAGCGTCGGGACTTCCAGGTAGACATGGACCTTCTTGCCGGCCTTTCGAAACTCCTTCAACATCCCTAAGAACTCGTCGCTCTTGGCCATTCCCATTCCCGGTGAAGAGACGCTCATCAACAGCCCGTCGATGCGGGAATCGCCGGCGGCCTCTCTCAGAGCCTGGGAGATACCCCAGAGGCTGAGGGGTTCCTCTTTCTGGAAGAGGGAACGAGCAGTCGGGTAGTCGGGAATCTCTCCCTCCAGGTTGAGGACGAGGTAGGAGTGGGCGCGGGGGGTGGGAGCCGACGGCGTGAAGAGAGAAACGAGGAAGAAGACTCCCCCGATACAGACCACCAGCAGAATAAAGAGGAGAAGAAGGGCTGCCTTTCGACTCATTGGGTGTTACCTCCGGAAGTGACCATCTATGTTCTCTTACGTTTATCCCTTCTACAGGTTTCTCAGATAAAGAGCTCGAAGCCTGTGACCATGGTGATGTCGTTCTTCTTCAGTCCGTCCGTAGCGGGCGAGTTGTTGTACTGGTTCATGAGAGAGACCTTCAGCCAGAGGGGTTCCTTCATCAGGAAACGGAGGGAGCTCCTGAGTTCGATACGGAAATCCTCCCAGCAGGTCATGTTCGGAGTGTACTCCAGGAAGGTCTCCCACTTCGAGTTGTCCTGTATGCTGAGGGAAGACTTCCCTCTCATGATAAGCCTGAGGGAGTCTTGGGAAAGGGTGGCTCCGTCGTCGTAGCGGGACCGTTCGTAGGCCAGAGTGCCAGAAAACGCCAGAGTGTTGACCCTCTTGGTCCGATCTTCGTAGCTCAGCCCAAGACCGTAGTTGATCCGGTAACGAAGCTTCGTGATCTTATCGTACTCGTAAGTCGCCGAGGAGCTGTAGTTCAGCTTATCCTTCAAGGTCCTGTTGAAGGAGAGGGTTGCCTTCCCTTTCTGGAGGTTTGTGGTCTCTTTGTTCTTCCCGTAGTAGTTTTCGAAACGGAGAGCGACGTCATACTTGGGCTGAGCGTACTTGATATCCATCTGATGGGAGAACTTCCTCTCCCGGGTGTTCCCCTCGGTCTGGCTCATGGAGAGAAAGAGAGAGGAGCTCAGCTTCTGAACCTGCTTCGTCCAAGGCTCGATGGCCCGGGAGGAGAAGTCGGGATAGTTGAAGGCCGTGGGGGCATTGGTTTTAGCCTCTTCGAACTGGAGGTTTCTGACCATCTTCTCGGTCTCATAGGGGGCGGGATCGCCTCCCAGATAGGCGTGGAACCACTCCAGGTGGGCGTTGTAGTAGACCGGCATGGAGGCCGTGTTGTCCGGCCAGTGTCCATCGTTCTTAAAGACGATCAACCGGGATGGAACGCCTCTCTTCTGAAGGGCCGTGAAGAACTGGAGGCTCTGGGTATAGGGAACCCGGTAATCCCTCTCCCCGGTGATGATCAGGGCGGGAGTCGAGAATCTCTCCACGTAAGATGAGGGGGAAGCCAACCTGTAGGCCTCTCCGTTTTCCCAAGGAGTCCCCTTGAGATCCCATTCGGGAAACCAGAGCTCCTCGGTGGCACCGTAGAAAGAGGGAAGGTCGTAGATCCCCATCATGGAAGCAATCGCCTTAAAACGCTTGTTATGGCCTTCGAGCCACATCATGGCGTAGCCTCCCCAGGACCATCCCATGGCCCCCATCCTTTCAGAATCCACGTAAGGAAGGGCCGCGAGGTACTCGGTGACCTTATCGATGTCCTCCATGACCTTTCCGGTATAGTCCCCCGAGATGGCCGCCGTGTAAGCTTGACCGAACCCCGTCGACCCATGGGGGTTGGGAAAGGCGACGATGTACCCCGCTCCGGGATAGACCTGCCAATCCCCTCGGAAAGAGTCACCCCACATGGACTGGGGGCCGCCGTGAACGTTGAGGATCAGGGGGTATTTCTTGACAGGATCGAAGTTGTAAGGCTTCACGATGAAGAGTTGAACCTTCTTGCCGTCGGCGCCGTCCACCCAAACCTCTTCGGCGGGACGGATATCGACTTCGTCGCAGAGGGGTTTGTTGAAGAAGGTCAACCTCTTCGTCTCAGCCTTGTTCCCTGGCCGGTAGCTCCAGAGCTCGACGGGTTCGCCCACCGAAGAGCGCATGAAGACCAGGCTTCGCCCGTTCGGGCTGACGATGAAACTCGTGATGGCGCCGGTTTCGAGAACCTGCTCCACCTTTCCTCCATCGACGAAGACGCGGTAGAGGGGCCATTTTCCCCCCTCTTGGAGGATGAAGTAGAGAGACTTGGAATCCGGTGCCCATTGAAAACTCTCGACCCAATTGTCTACCTTTTCGGTGAGAACCCGGTGATGGCCGGTCTTTCTCTCGTAAAGGGCCAACCGGATCTTGTCGCTCTCATAACCGTCGATGCGCTGAGTCAGATAGGCGATGTATTCACCGTTCGGACTGTAGCGGGGTGAGAAATCGCTCCCCCGATTCTCCGTCGTCAGCTTGAGCGCCTTCCTCTTCTGGGAGAGCAGATCCACCAGGTAGAGGTCGTTGTCCGTAGAGAACGCCGGATTGGAGACCTGCTTCGAAGAGACACAGAGTTCTTTCCCTTCCGGGGAGAGGTCGAACCCTCGGCCTCCGGAGAGTTGAAAGGTTGGGTAGTCCGTTTTCCCTTCGGTCAGAGCGACGATGGAGGCGTCCTTGATGTTGAGAAGAAAGAGGTGGTTGTAGGTTCCCTCGCGGAAGGTGTCCCACTCCCTGTAGAGAAGGGAATCCGCCATGTGGGCCTGCACGGGGCCCTCTTCCAGACGTTTCTCCATCCGCTTCTGGCAGGAACCGTCGGCGCCGCACTCTGGGAAGACCGAAGCCTGAAAGAGAATATGGCTTCCGTCCTTCGAAATGACCGGATCGGAGACTCCCGCCGGGAAAGAGGTCAGGGGAACGGCCTCGCCTCCGAAGAGCTTCATCTGCCAGAGTTGGGTTCCCTCCTTCCTGGTGGAGAGGAAGAAGATCGTCTTTCCGTCGGGAGACCAGAAGGGGGAGAACTCGCTCCCTTCGCTGAAGGTCACCTGACGCGTTTCGCCGCTCTTCATGGTGTAGAGGTAGATATGGGACCTTCTCTTCCCTCTCTCCATCTCCGAGACCCCCACCGTGAAGAGAAGGTTTTCGCCGTCTGGTGAGAGAGAGGGTTCGGAGACCGACTTAACACGGTAAAGATCTTTCAGAGTGAAGGCCCTCTTCGTTTCGGCTCCACATAAGCAGGTGAGCAAGATTCCCAGAGCTACCGCCGTGATGGTCCTTCTCATTTTGACCTCCTCTTCTGAAAGAACACGCTCTGAAATTTTATCAGAAGAGAGGCGCCGGTTCAAACCCGCTCCCCCTTTGACGGCCCCTGGAGCCT
>JAMOAD010000363.1 GCA_023621955.1 Acidobacteriota bacterium | reverse complement strand
GCGGTTATCGCTTTCGGTGGAAACGTTCTTCTTCCACCCCAGGAGAAGGGCCTCCAGAAGGAGCAGAAGGCCAACGCCGTCAAGGCGGCCAGGGACATGGTCTCGGTCGTGGAGAAGGGCTATGGGCTCGTCATCGTCCACGGCAACGGTCCCCAGGTGGGCAACATTCTGATCCAGATGGAGGAGGCGTCCCACAAGATTCCTCCTTTCTCCTTGGACCTTTGCGATGCCATGACCGAAGGGAGCATGGGCTATACGATCGAGAACGCCGTGATGAACGAGATGCGCCGGCGCTCGGTCGAGCGGGATGTGGTGACGGTTCTCACCCAGGTCATCGTCGACCGGGAAGACCCGGCTTTTTCCCGTCCCACGAAGCCTATAGGACCTTTTTACAACGAATTTCGCGCAACGGAACTGAAGAAAGAGAAGAAATGGCAGATGGTGGAGGACGCGGGCCGAGGTTGGCGCCGCGTCGTCCCCTCGCCGTTGCCTATTGATATTGTCCCCAAGAGGGTCATCAGGACCCTGGTGGAGAACAACACCGTCGTTATCGCCGCCGGAGGCGGAGGAATCCCTGTTTCCATCAACTCCAACGGTTTGGTGGAGGGAGAGGAGGCGGTCATCGACAAAGACTACGCCTCTTCCCTTCTGGCCCGGGAGATCGGAGCCGACCTCTTCGTCATCCTCACGGGTGTCGATCGGGTGGCGATCGATTTCGGGAAGCCTACCTGCCGGGAGGTGGCGGAGATGACGGTGGCCGAGGCAGAGAAGCACCTGCTGGAAGGTCAGTTTCCACCGGGGTCCATGGGGCCCAAGATCCGCGCCGCCATCGAGTTCGTTCGGGGCGGCGGGGAAGAGGTGATCATCACCTCTCCCGGAAAGATCAAGGCCGCTCTTATCCACCGGGCGGGAACAAGGATCGTCCGGTGAAGGAGAGGCCCTAACCCGGTCGTGCCGGGGGAGGGTAATCAAGAAACCATTGTAGGGAGCGGAAAGAGAAGATGATGAAGAAGACGGTGGAATTGAAGATAGGGAAGGAGGACATCAAGGCCCTGAAAGGCTACCTCTTGGAGGAGAAGAAACCCTTGGAGGGGGAGGTCCTCACCCAGTTCGTCAGCCTGAACAAGACCAAACACCTGAGGTCTCAGCGGGTCAAGGTCTATGAAGAGAAGTTGAAGAGAAGTACTGGTATGCCGTCGGGGATCTGATCCTTGTGGATCTGAAAAACAACAAATTCCGTCTCTCTAAGGACAGAACGGAAGAGTTTGACGGTTCCGTCGTTCTTCGGGTCGTCGAGAAAAAGAGTTCTCCCGCTCTGGGAATGGATCTTTTGGAACTCGATTACGAAGGGGAGGGCGAGTTCAAAAGAATCTTCACCCTTCTCAAGAAGAAGAAAGTCTCCATGGCCAGGCCCTGTTCGCCGGACGAACAACAACAGGCTCCCTTCAGCGAAGCGGAAGACCCGAGAGAGCAGGAGCGCGCCCTTTCGGAGAAGGAGTTCCAAGACCTTCGGGAGAACCTTCTGAAGGCTCTTGAGGAATCCGGCGACTTCCTCTTCTGGAACGGTTTCTGGATCCACAAGAGTCAGCTGGTGAAGATCAAGGACAAGGACGTGGTCAAGTTGATCAGGACCATGGAAGAGAGGCACGCCCTCCCCGAATCCGCCGAAGGAAGCGAGGCCCCGGTGGTCTCACTCCTTCCCTCCCTCACCACCGAGGAGATCCGAACCAACCAGATCTCCTGGGAGACCCCTCCCGAGAACAACGAGATCACCGACTTCTCCATCAACTATACTCTTTCCAAACACCCGAGTTTCCTCTGCGTCGACGCCAACGGGAAAGGGAAGTGGAACCTCAAGGAGAGCTTCGAGAGCTTCAAGAAGGGGAAGCCCCTCTTCCGCAAGCTTGTCCGTTTCCCCCTGACTCCCAAGAGCGAGACCCTCTTTCAGCAGGAGATCCGGGAGTTCATTCGCAAATCCAACAAGAGAAACCCCGACGAGGCCGTCTACGTTCCGGTCACGCTCAGGGAGCTCCACTCCGGGGCTCTGAAGCTGGACAAGAGCTGGCTCGGTTCCATGGAGGGTCGGCGGGAGGTCATCGTTCGAGACGGCGACAAGAGTTATGTCGCCTACGTCTACCCCTACGAGGGCTATCTCCTGGGCTTGGAGGGCTTTTACCGCTCCCGGGAGCTCTTTCCAGGCGTCCTCATGGCTCTGAAGGCCGATGGACAGAGCTTTCTGATCCAGATCAAGAGGGCCAAGCGTTCCCAGCGGGGCTTCCTCTACGGGTACGACGCCTCCACGGACCGTTTCCAGGAGGAGAGGGAGGTTGACAACCACTACGACGTGGACAGCCGTTTCACGCTCCTGCCCGGAACCTTGACGAAGCTCTACGAGAAAACCGAAGGCCTGAGCGGCCTTCCCCTCCTGCAATCGATGTTCCGGAACATGAGCCTGGTCGCCGACGGCTACAAGAGGTTTCACTACCTTCAGGCCTTCCATCTCATGGACCTTCGGGAGCACACCGACGCCAAAGAGGTTCTCCGGCTTCTGCTGGCCAGCGAGAACTTCTTCCAGTTCGAGGAAGAGCATGGAGTCTTCTTCTTCAACGATCAGAAAGAGGCGGCGCCGGTCGCCATGAAGGCCGGGAAGGAAGAGGCGGCCTCAACTGAGAGGGAACCGATCCTTCCCCAGGAAGAGGGCTTTGAAGAGACCTTCTCCCAAACCGAAGAGGAGGAGAGGGAA
>JAMOAD010000393.1 GCA_023621955.1 Acidobacteriota bacterium | reverse complement strand
GGGGTGATCCTCGGGGGAAGAACCGCCGGAACCTTCGTCCCGATTCTGAGAAACTCCACGTGAGGAATCTTACGGATTCTCGCCAGGAGAGATTCCAGACGGTCGTTCGAGAGGGTGAGGGGGTCTCCACCGGAGACAAGCACGTCCCTCACCTCTTTATGGGAAGCGATATAGGCCAAGGCGGCATCGATCTGTTCCTCGGTCAAAGGAGTCCTGTGGCTGTCACCGACCTTCCGGGAACGGGTACAGTAACGGCAATAGGTCGAGCAGAAGCCTGTCACCAGAAAGAGAACCCTGTCGGGGTAACGGTGTACGATTCCCGGTACCTGGCAATCGCCCTCTTCGTCCAAGGGATCGGCGGCCTCGCCGGGAGAGACAAAACACTCCGCCGCCAAAGGAACAACGCTCCTGCGGAGAGGGTCCTCCGGATCCCCGGGATCGATGAGGCTCAAGTAGTAGGGGGTGACCCTGAGGGGAAGTTTCATGGAGGGGTACAAGAGAGCCTTCTCCTCTTCCGCAGAGAGGGTGACCACCCGTGACAGCTCCTCAGGGGTCGTGAAAGAGTTGGCCAGTTGCCACTCCCAGCTGTTCCATTCCCTCTTAGTCGTGCCCGGGAAGTACTCTCTTCGGAAAGAATCGCTACGGCTGGGTTCTCTCAGGGCGGACCAAGGGTTGAGACGGTGAGTCTCAAGGGAGAATGGAGATAAGGGAGGAGGTTCGGTGCTCTCCTGGTCAGGAGAGATGGGACTGGGAGGTTCGGCCTCCTCGGGGACAACTGCTGAAGACTTAGACTGCAAGCTCTTCGTCGTTAACATCTCGCTCACCTCCTCAGGTGATGGAGACAACTATATAACCGGTATCCAGAAAAGTCAAAGAGACAAAAAATTAAACAACGTAGTATTTGAGCGTAATCATCTTAAATACGTTATAAATGAATTTTGAAACTCCCCGATCATAACGTTAGAAAATGGGTTTAGACGACGTTAGACCTTTTATAATAAATAATTTATCATAGGCAATCAACGAGTGGAAAGATAAAAACAGAAAACGAGAATACTGTAAAAGCAAATTGTTGGATATATATAAAGATAAAACGGTTTCCAAGGTTTTCAATAGGGCCGTTCACTACCCCTAGGGGGAAGAGTTCTGTTCTGCAACTAGATACAGAAGGGGCTGTCCCTTCGACTTGGGGAGGGGTATAATCCTCTTATGGAGAAATTGGCGGACTCCCTCTTCGTCGCGGCTCTTAGAAAGCTGATGATGCGGGAGAGGGAGAACTATCCCGAAGCTCAGCCTCAAGACTATTACAAACTTCTCTACCAGTCCCTTCTGGGGGCGAGACACCTCTTCGCGAGGGGGGACGAGGTTCTCCGCCATCTTGAGGGGGAGGCCGATGAAGCCGACCCTTCTGGCCCTCTGACGACGAACATTACCCTCCACTCTCCGATCCTCCGGGTCCACCTGGGTCCTTGGGTCTCCCGCCGCTACAGCCTCGAAAGGTTGGCCGAAGCCTTCTTGGAGGGGTGCTCCCGCCACGAGAGCCTCTGGGCGAAGCCCTTTTCCCTGAGGGTGGAGGTGTTGAAGAGCCTTCTCCTTGCCCCCCCCTTCCTCTTTCCCCCCGAAGAGATCGAGCCTTGGGTGGAGACTCTGAGAGAGAACGGCTTTCCTCCCCTTCACCACTCTCTCCCCATGGTTTCCAAGTACAGGCTCCGCTACAGGATCATCCCCTGGTCGATTTTTCGCAAGAGGTTCCCCGATCTGGTCGGGAGGCTGGGATGAAGGGAACATACACCGTCCTTCGCTCCCCCCGGAGGAGGAGAAGCATCTCCTTGTCGATCGATTCCCAGGGAAGGCTTCTCGTCCGCGCCCCACAGAGAGTCTCCCTCGGAGAGATCGAAAGGGTTGTTGGTGAGAGAGAGGAGTGGGTCAGGAAGAGGATCGAAGGGATGTCGGAAGAGAGGATGCGGTGGCTTCCTGTCGAGGAGGGAAGAGCCCTCTGTCTACACGGTCAATTCATCGCTCCCCCCGCCGTTTTCTCGCTTCCCGAGCTTCTGGGTTATTACAAGCGGATAGCGCGCAAAGAGCTCTCTGAAAGGCTAGGGGAACTCTCCCGCGCCACCGGGTTGAAGCCGACCCGTTTTCGGCTCTCCTCCGCCAGGACACGCTGGGGTTCCTGCTCCTCCCAGGGGAGCGTCTCTCTGAACTGGAGGTTGCTCCTAGCCCCTCCCGCGGTGGCGGACTACGTCATTCTTCACGAACTCGCCCACCTCGATCACCACGACCACTCAAGACGGTTCTGGAACAGGGTGAAAGAGCTTTGTCCCTCTTTCCAACAGCACCGCCTCTGGCTGAAAAACAACTCCCGCATCCTTCTCCTCTGGAGGGAGAAATAACCATGATGGACCGGTATTGGCAGGAAACAGGCGCCTTCAAGCGTTTCACCACCCCTCTGGACTTTTCTCTGATTCGGCAACGCCTCTCCCCGGAGGCGAAGCTTCTGGATATCGGCTGTGGTTATGGCCGAGCCCTCTCCCTTCTCTCTCAGGAGGGATATTGCAACCTCTGGGGGTGTGACATCTCCCTCCCCCTCCTGAAACGGGGGAAAGAGGAGGAGCTTCTTGCCAATGTGGCGGTTGCTTCGGCGACGGACCTTCCCTTCCCCGACGGGCTCTTCGACGGAGCCTTCCTCATGGGAGTCTTAACGGCGGTTCCCTTCGATGAAGATCAGAGGAGAGTCGCCTGTGAAGTTCTCCGCGTCTTGAAGCCGGGAGGGACCCTTTACCTGACAGATTTTCTCATCAACAGAGACCCCCGGAACTTGGAACGTTACAGGGTGGGTTGGAAGTGGGGAAGCTACGGGATCTTCTCGACCGACGGAGGGCTCTTCAGGCACCACGACCAGGAGTACATCCGCTCCCTCTTCGACAAGTTCAACCCCCTCCATTGGGAGGAGGTGACTCTGGAAACGATGAACGGGCACCTCTCTCAAGGGTTCATCATGATGGGAGAAAAGGGGGGAGAGTAAGGGGTCAGTTGGCCTCGGAGGCCTCTTCTTCCCTCTTCTCCTTCTCGGCCGGACGGATCAGCAGGCTCTCGATGTTCTTATCCGAAACCTCTTTGACGAGGAATTCGTAACCCTCCAACTCCAGCCTTTCGCCGGGGGAGGGGATCTTTCCCAGGAGGAAGGTGATCATCCCTCCTATGGTCACCGCCGCGGCGTCTACGGAAAACTCGTGATCCAGAAGCTCCTCCACGTTCTCCACAGAGGTTTCCCCTGAGACGAGGAAGCCCTCCGCCGTCTTATGGACCGTACACTCTTCCTTCTCGTCCTCGTCGTAGATCTCGCCGACGATCTCTTCGACGATATCCTCGACCGTGAGAATCCCGGAGACTCCGCCGTACTCGTCGATGACGGCGGCGAACTTCTGCTTCTTCTTCTGAAGAAGGCTGAGAAGGGTGGTCAGTTTCATGTACTCCGTAACGAAGAGAGGCTTCTTCAGGAGATCCTTCGTCTCTTTCAGCGTCAGCTTCTCGGAGATCTCGTACTTGAGCAGACTCTTGGCGTCGAGGATCCCGACGATGTCGTCCACGGTCTCCCGGTAGACGGGAATCTTCGACTTCTTTGCCTCCAAGATGAGGGCCCGCACTTCTGTGAGAGTCGCCGATTCCGACACGCCCACGATGTTGACCCGGGGGGTCATAATCTCTCGGGCCGTCGTCTCCTTGAAGTAGAGGATGTTCTCGACCATCTCCTCCTCTTCCGGTGAGAAGACGTCCCGTTCCCTTCCTTCAAAGAGATAGGCCTCGACCTGTTCCTCCCGGTCCTCCTCTTCGGCTTCCTCTCGTCTGAAGAGGAAGAGAGGTGCGAAGAGGAAGTGGAGAAAGTGTTGAAGGGGGAGGAGAAAAGAGACGAGGGGAGGGGAGTTGTCGGCGTGGATGAAGAAGGGGACGATGACGAAGAGGACGAGGTACCCTAAGGCCAGGATGCCGAAGAAACTCCAGGATCCGAGGTTGGGAAAGCGGAAGATAAAGAGAAGGAGGCAGAGAATAAAGAAGAAGAGCTTGATGTTCTTAATGAGGATCAGGGAATCTTCGGGGTTCTTTAACCGAAGATGACGTTCCGGACCTCTACTCTTCAAGATCTTGAGGTACTCCCACTTCCGGATCTGGATGAGGGAGAGCTCCCAGACAGAGAAGAAGAGGGTCAACAGGAAGGTAAGGGGGAGTAAGACGTTGGCTAAGCCCTCTTTCAAAGTCGCTCCTTAGTAAAAAACTCCTTCAGCAGTCTCTCTTGAAGGGTCAGCATCTCCCCTCCCTCGGTTCCTTCGTGGTCGAACCCGTGAAGGTGGAGGAGGCCGTGGGTGACGAGACGAAGAAACTCTTGGGGGTAGGGGACCTTGAAACGGATCGAGTTCTTGACGGCGCTATTGAGGGAGATGACGATGTCTCCCCGGTAACTGTCCTCTTGATCGTCTTCAAAGCTCAGGACATCGGTGGCGCGGTCGATGTTCCGGAAGTCTCTGTTCAGGTTTCGGATGAAGCGATCTCCACACAAGACCAGGGAGAAAGACTCCTCTTTCGGCCACTCCATCTTCTCGGCGAGGAAGGCGATCAAACGGAAGAGTTGGGGGGAAGGAAAATTGATTTTACGGCTCTTAACGAGCAGATGCATTCTCATGGGTATGGCCTTTGCCAACCTCCTCGGAAAAATCGAAACCCGGGTAAGAGATACGTTCGTGGTAAATCGTCTTCAGAGCTTGAAGGAAAGAGCTCTCCAACACAGAGAGATCTTTGAGGCTTAGGGGGCATTCGGAGAGCTGTCCGTCTTCGATGGAATTTTCGAAGATCTTCTTCAGAAGGACACGGAAGTACTTCTCCTCGAAACTTTTGAGAGACTTGGCGGCCGCTTCGGCGCCGTCGGCCAACATGAGGATCGCCGTCTCCTTGGTCTGCGGTTTGGGTCCGCCGTAGCGGAAGAGCTCGTCGTTCACGCCCAGCTCCTCCAGGTTGGCCGGAGTCTCGTCGCCGTTTTTCTTGACCCACTGCTGTCTGGCCTGTTCCAAGGCTTTGTTGTAGAAAAACTTGATCAAGGATGTCCCATGGTGCTGTTGTATGGCGTCGAGAATCTGCTGGGGAAGTCGCTGTTTCTTCCCTAGGGCGAGACCGTCGTAGATATGGTTCTTGATGTAGAGAATACTGGTTTGAGGATCGATCTTATCGTGAGGGTTTCCCTCGTCGTAGTTCTGGTTTTCGATGAAGTAGTGGGGACGGGCGATCTTGCCGATGTCGTGGTAGAGGGCCTGGCAGCGGACCAGGGCCGGATCGAGGCCGATGTTTAACGCCGCCTGCTCAGCCAGGGATGCCATCATCAAGGAGTGGTGGTAGGTTCCGGGAGCCTTGAGGGCCATCTCCCGAAAAATGGGGAGATCCAGGTTGGAGAGCTCCAGAAGCCGCAACTTGGAGACGACTCGAAAAAGGCTCTCTTCCACGGGAACCAGGGAAGAGGCGACGATGATGTTGATAAAGGAGCCCAGGAAAGCGGCGATCAATTGGGTCTTCCAACTGCCTGCGTTGATAGGACCCAGGAGAATCTGCCTCAGGAGGATCAGGACCACGGAGGTGGGCAAGAGAATGAAGAGGGAGACCTTGGGAAGCGTGCTCCTACGGTGTTGACCGAACCGAGGGACCAGGGCCGCCGGCAGGAGAGAGGTGAGAAAAAGAGTGATCACCAGGGTCGTGTCGTTGAGCAGGAAGAGGCCCGTTACGGTTGTCATGAGGGAGATGTAGACGACCGCCAGAGGAAAGCTGAGCAGGAAGCTGATCAGGAGGCCTCCGAACTGGAAAGGAACGAGGAAGAAGAGGTGGTCTCCCGACAACAGGTCCGGGAAGAGGCCCCTTCCGGCGGCGAGGGCGGCGCTTCCGTGGAAGAGTCTGAAAAGGACCAGTGTAACCAGGAGGTTGAAAACGATCAGCCGGTGGAGGCGCCTCAGCTTCGTCGAGGAGGGGGGGAGAACCTTGAGAAACTCGGCTACGATGATCGAGAGAATCGTGATCAGAAGGAAGGTTCCCAGGTAGAGGAGGAGGGGGTGCTCCCTCCCTTTCTCGATTCTGGCCTTCAACTGGAGGAGGGCCTCGTGGGCCTTGGGAGAGACTTCGTCTCCGTTTCTCACGATGACCCGTCCCTTCTTCACCGTAACCATCACCGGGGAGATCGTTGACTCGGCGGCTTTTCGGAGGTTCTCGCTTTCGACCCTGTTCTCAAGGTAGGGAGGGACGAAGAGGGAGTAGAAGGTAGAGACGAGGAAGCTCCGTTCCAGGGGGGAGAAAGACTCTTGGGGAAGGCGTTGCTCCATAAACTGGGCAATCTCGTTCTTCCCCCAGGCGAGGGTCAGAGAGAGGGGGAGTCGTTGGCCCTCTTTGATCAGGAGTACCTCCTTCTTTCCCTCCCTCTCCAGATCCTCCTTGTCCAGGAGGAGCTCGTTCCTGTAGAGAAGGTCTAGAGAGGTGAGGATCTCCTTCTCGTAACGCGTCAGGTTTCTTGACCCAAAGCCGAGACCGTCCTTGAAGGGGGAAAGGTCGACTCCAAATTCTTCGGTGGCCCGAAGCCTATCTCCGGGTTTGAGAAGGTAGCGAAAGAACCGTCTTACCCTTGCCTCGGTAGCCGCTTCCGCCTCAGGAACCCAGTTGTAGACCGGTGGGACCTGACGAAGAACCGTAAGCCGTTGATTTTCCGTCGCCGCCAGATCCTGTACGAGGAATTCGATGGGCGCCCGGATGTCCTCCTTCGCGATCTCTCCTGGGTTGTAGAGGGGGATGGGAAAACGGTAGTCGAAGTAGATGAGGAAGGTGATGAGAGCCGAAAAGAGAAAAGAGAGGAGGACGTAGTGGTTCCCAAGGTAGTTGAAGGCCGGTAAAAACCGGTTCCAGCCCCTCTCTTTCACGAGAGCAAGGTGGTCCACCGACGGGAGGGGGGTCATGGCTTCACCCTTTTCTCGTATTTGTCGTAGGCCTTGAGAATCTCCCTCACCAGAGGGTGGCGTACCACATCCTTTTCGTTGAAGAAGACGAAGCCGACGGCGGAGACGTCTTCCAGAACCTTGACCGCCTCTACGAGACCGGAGAGGCTTTTCGTGGGAAGGTCGATCTGTGTCACATCCCCTGTGACCACGGCCTTAGAACCGTAGCCTAGCCTGGTCAGGAACATCTTCATCTGTTCCCTGGTCGTGTTTTGAGCCTCGTCCAGGATCACGAAGCTGTCGTTCAGCGTCCTGCCCCTCATGTAGGCGAGGGGGGCGATTTCGATGATGTTGTCCTCCAGGAGAGTCTTCGCCTTGATGGGGTCGGAGAGGTCATAGATGGCGTCGTAGAGGGGGCGGAGGTAGGGGTTGACCTTCTGGGAGATGTCACCGGGGAGGAAGCCGAGCCTCTCTCCAGCCTCCACCACAGGCCTTGTGAGAACGATTCGTTGAACCTCTTTGCGCCCGAGGCTTGAGAGTGCATAGGCCATGGCCAGATAGGTCTTTCCGGTACCGGCGGGGCCGACTCCGAAGACGATATCCTTCTCTTTGATCTCCTTTATATAGAGGTGTTGGTTGTAACTCTTCGCGTAGACCTTCTTCCTCTGGAAGGGAAAGAGGGCCGACTGCTGTGCGATGGTGTTCAGCCTCTGCTCCTCTTCTTCAGGAAGGAGGGA
>JAMOAD010000164.1 GCA_023621955.1 Acidobacteriota bacterium | reverse complement strand
CTTGTGGGCATATCCAGGGTGTTGACCACTCCCATGATAGAGGCGAGGATAAGGATGTGGCCGTAACGAACCCGTCCCGTGAAGACCAGGACCGCCAGGGTCAAGGTGATCAGAAGAAAAGAGGTCTGGGTAAAGAAGAGGATCTTCTTGCGTTGGAAACGGTCGACCACGACTCCCGCGAAGAGGGAGAAGAGGAGAACAGGCGTGAATTGAAGGGCTCCCACGAGGCTGAGAAGAAGGGGGGAGCGGGTAAGGGAGTAAGCCAACCAAGGCTGGGCGATGTTCTGCATCCATGTTCCGATCAGGGACACCCACATTCCCAGCCAGTAGAGGCGAAAGTTCCGATGCTTCAGGGCAATGAAAGGGTTGTTCAGTTTCTCTCTGTTCAAAGTTCTCCCTCCAGAGGGTCACTCCCCCTCCGCGCCGGGGGAGGGAAGGGATATCGGGGGAGGGTTCTCTCCCTCTCGGAGAACGTTATCAATAGCCCGCGAGAGCTCGTTCAGTGAGAAACCAGTCTGGAGAAGACCTCCTGCTCTGTGTACCCGCTGGTCATGATCACCCTTACCTCATGGTCGATCTCTCTTAGTCTCCTGAGTGTCTCGACTCCGTCCATTCTGGGCATGGTCAGATCGAGAATCACCAGGTCGAAAGTTTCCTTCTTGAAGAGTTCAATAGCCTCCTCTCCGCTTAGGGCCACGTCGACCTCCATCCCCAAAGAGCGGAGAAGCTCTCCTCCTACGGTCAAGACCGTCTCTTCGTCGTCTACAAGGAGGATCTTGGCCTTAAGGTTCTTCTCTTCCCTCACAGGCTCCCCCTCTGCTTTTTTCTCGTCAACGGTTTCTAAGAGCGCCGGCAGAAGAATTTTCACCCGTGTCCCCACTCCCAGGGTGCTCTCGATGTTGATCGTTCCCCGGTGGCTCCTGACAATCCCCTGAACCGCCGACATTCCCAGACCTCTTCCCGTGAACTTCGTCGTGAAGAAGGGCTCAAAGATCCGGCTCAGCGTCTCCTGGCTCATTCCACAGCCGTTGTCGGAAACCTCCAACAAGACCGCCCTTTCCACCGACGTCCCCTCTTCCCGAGGAACGGTAACGCCCTTCGCGGAGAGATGGATCTCGCCGTTCTCGCCGGTGATAGCCTCCGAGGCGTTAATAACGAGGTTCATGAGAACCTGACGTATCTGCGTGATATCCCCCTCCACTTGGGGCAATCCTTCCTCAACCTCGACGATCAGAGGCGTCTTCTTCGAGATCGATGCACCCAAGAGACCGGACATCTCCTTGAGAAGAGTCTCGATGGAGATCCTTTCAATTAAGAAACGGCCCCGACCCGAGTATGCCAGAACCTGACGGGCCAGATCCGCTGCTCTGGAGCCAGCCTTCTTGATCTCTTGCAGGTACCGGTGGGCCACAGACTCCGGAGGAATCCCGCCGATGGAGAGCTCGGTATAGCCAAGAACCGCGGTCAAGAGGTTGTTGAAGTCGTGGGCGATCCCTCCGGCGAGGACCCCGAGGCTTTCGAGTTTTTGAACGTGGAAGAGCTTGCGCTCCATCTCGATCCTCTCCTCCTCAATCCTCTTCCTCTCCGTAACGTCGTAGATAGTACCGAGGCCTGCGGGCTTCCCCTTGTAATCAATCACTGTGGCCGTGAAGTCCACCCACCGCTCCCGCCCGTCCTTTGTTAAGACTCTGAACTCATATCTTGTCAAAACCTCCTTCCCTTCAAGACGGGATAGCCCCCGCCACTTAACGGTTTCGCGGTCCTCGGGGTGCACAAAGTCCCAGAAGCATCCTCCCATAAGCTCCTCCTCTGAGAAGCCCGTGATCGTAACAACGGCCGGGTTGAGGTAGATGAACTTCTCCTCCTGGTAGATAAAGATCCCCGTCGAGGTACTCTCCGCGAGGAGACGAAGAACCTTCTCGCTCTCCCTCAGGGCCTTTTCCGCACGCCGCTTGTCAGAGACATCCCTGGTCAGAACGATGATTCCCGTCGCTTTTTCCCCCTCATCTCGGAGAAAAGAGGCTCGGTTTTCTAGCCAGATTGTGGAGCCATCCTTCTTGTACTCCTCCAACTCCAGGGAGATCGCCCTGTCCG
>JAMOAD010000242.1 GCA_023621955.1 Acidobacteriota bacterium | reverse complement strand
GCTCCTTCTGTTTCCGCCGGGAGTGTGATACAATGGCCTGCATGAACCGAATCACTCCGGAGAACCTCCTCCTTCGGATCGAAGAGGTTCTCACCAAGGGGTCGGATTCGGCCCACTGAAGAATCGGACTTCCAGGGAGGCGCTATGATTTTCAATCTCTTCGGGTACCCCAAGACGGGGAAAACAACACTCTTCAACCTTCTGACCGGGCAGAAAGAGGCGGTGGACAAGTTCTCCTCCAAAGGGGAACTCCATAAGGCGATCGTCGAAGTACCCGACCCCAGGCTGACCCAGCTGAACGAACTCTACCATACCATCGTCAAACCCGCCCAGGTGGAGTACCTGGATACTGGGAGCCTCGCCTACGGAGAGGTGAAAGGATCCACCTTCGTCGATCTCCTCCGCCGGGGTGACGGGATGGTCCACGTGGTCAGAGGGTTCGAGGACCCCGAGATCCCCCATCCCGCCGGGAAGGTAGACCCCAAGCGGGACATCCTCTCCATGGAGGCGGAGCTTCTGCTGACGGACCAGATCTCCGTGGAGACACGCCTCGAACGGCTCGAGAAGGACCTGAAAAAAGCCAAGAACAAGGATGGGGAGGAGGAGAAGGCCCTGATGCTCAAGCTCAAGGAGCACCTTGAGGCCGGGCATCCCCTCCGGGAGGTCGTGCTGGAGCCCCATGAAGAGAATCGAATCCGGGGTTTCGAGTTCCTGAGCCGGAAGCCTCTGATCCACATGGTCAACCTGGGCGAAGGGATGGAGAGCTGGGAAGAGGGCGGGAACAACCGGATGGTCCTCTGCTTCTACGGGAAGATTGAGGCCGAACTCTCCGAAATCACCGAGGAGTCCCAAAGGAGGGAGTTTCTGGAGGCCTATGGGATCTCCCACTCCGTCAGGGACCACTTTATCCGGGAGAGCTACAGTCTCCTGAACCTCCGCTCCTTCTTCACCGTGGGAGAGGACGAAGTCCGGGCCTGGACGATACACAAAGGAGACTCGGCCTACGATGCGGCCGGGAAGATTCACACCGACCTTCAGAAGGGCTTCATCCGTGCCGAGGTGATCTTCTGGGAAGACCTGATCAAGGTGGGAGGCTTCAAAGGGGCCAAGGAGAAGGCTCTCCTCCGTCTGGAAGGGAAGGAGTATCCCGTCAAAGACGGCGACATCGTCCATATCCGCTCCGGCCTATGAACGAGTGGGAGCTGATCCGCCGGATCTCCGGTGAGCTTCCTCCCCAAGGGGGGGACGTTGTCAAGGGGATCGGGGACGATTGCGCCGTGGTCCGGTGGGGAGAGGAGTACCTCTTCCTGACCAAAGACCTCATGACCGAGGGCTCTCACTTCCTTCGTCCAGGCTATCCTGCGGAGAGTCTTGGCAGGAAGCTGGTCAACGCCAACGTCAGCGACATCGTCGCCATGGGAGGCCGCCCCCTCTGGGCCCTTCTGGGCCTCTCCCTGCCGGTGATGGAGGGCGGTGAGACCGAGGCCTTGATCCGTGGAATCACCGGAGAGCTTCGCCGCTTCGGTGTCTACCTCCTCGGGGGGGATACGGTCCGCGGGGAGGAACTCACCCTCTCCCTGACCCTCTTGGGCCACGGCGGCCGGCCCCTCTACCGTTCAGGCGCCCGGCCGGGTGATCAGATCTGGGTTTCCGCTCCCCTGGGCTACGCCAGGGCCGGACTCAACCTTTTTCTCAAGGAGGGGAGGGTGGACCACCCCAAGGCCGGGGAGAAGTACTTCCAGCCCTCGTGCCGAGCCGACCTTATCCCTTTCCTGGAGGAGAACGAGATCCACGGCCTCATCGACATCTCCGATGGGTTTGTCCAGGATCTCGGCCATATCCTCGAGGAGTCGGGTGTGGGAGCCTCCCTGGACCTCTCCTGTTGGCCGAAAGACCCTTGGATCGAAACCCAGGCGCAGGCCGAAGGAATCCCTTGGGAGAGCTTCTGTCTCAACAGCGGTGAGGAGTTCGAGTTGATCGCCACCGCCCCCGCCGTGAGTCGGAAGGCCCTTCTGGAGGCCTCCTGGATTCCGGTCGGAACCATCGAACCGGGGAGGGGGATGACTTGGAAAGGGGAGAGCTCCGGACCGGTCAACCTCTCTTGGACCCACGGTTTCTGAGGAAACCCTTATCCTTTTTTTGACGGTTTTGAGGGAAACGTCAAAATAGAACGTCGTGCTTTTCCTCTCCCTTGTTCCTTTTTTCCCTTGGATGTAGAATAGTCTATGTCTACCTACAACACCTTCCGGGGGCGAAGATGATCGCCCCGATCGTTCTCTTCTCCGCGGCGGTTCTGCTGGTCGCGTACTTTATTTACGGTAAGCGCCTCTCCCGCCGGTTCGACTTGGATGATTCTCAGCCCACCCCCGCTGTAAAGGTCAACGATGGTGTCGACTATGTGCCCGCCTCCTCCGGCCTCCTGCTGGGTCAACACTTCTCCGCCATTGCCGCCGCCGGCCCCGTGGTCGGCCCGATTCTGGCGGGAATCTGGTTCGGGTGGCTGCCGACTCTCCTCTGGATTGTCCTGGGCTCCATCTTTGTCGGGGGAGTTCACGACTTTTCCAGCCTTGTGGCCTCGGTCCGCCACGGAGGGGAGTCGATCGGGAACGTGGTCCGCCGTTACCTCTCACCCACGGCCTACCGGCTCTTCCTGATCTTCGTCTGGCTCTGCCTGATCTACGTGGTGGCCGCCTTCACGGACATCACGGCCCAGACCTTCCGCTCCGTGGGAACCTCCGGCGAACCCTTCGGCGCCGGGGTGGCCGCCTCTTCGGTCCTCTACATCCTGGCGGCCATGGCGATGGGGATTCTCCTCTACCGTTTCCGGGTGAGCCCGGGAAAGGCGACTCTGATCTTTCTCCCCCTGGTCCTCTTCATTATCTGGATCGGTCCCCGGATGCCCTCCTCCCTGCTTACCTTCTTCTCCACGGTCTCCGTGAAGCAGTGGGATGTGGTCCTGCTCAGTTACTGCTTCATCGCTTCCGTCATCCCCGTCTGGTTGCTCCTTCAACCCAGGGGGTACCTGGGCGGTTGGCTTCTCTATCTGGTCATCGGCGCCGGTTTAGGAGGGGCCCTCTTCGGAGGCCTCAAGGTCACCTATCCCGCCGTAAACCTGCAGGGTCTAAGCAGCGCCCTCAACGGAAAGGCTCTCTTCCCCTTGCTCTTCATTACCGTGGCCTGCGGCGCCTGCTCGGGCTTTCACGGCATCGTGGCCTCCGGGACGACCTCGAAACAGCTGGCCAAGGAGAGGGACGCCAAACCCGTAGGCTACGGGGCCATGCTCCTGGAGGCGGTGGTCGCCATCCTCGCCCTGGCGACGGTCATGGTCTTGGCCCCCGGCGATCCCTCCCTGAAGGATGACCCCAACATGATCTACGCCCGGGGAATCGCCCGCTACCTGGGGATGATCAAGATCGATCCCTCCCTGGCGCTCTCCTTCGCGCTCCTGGCCTTTTCCACCTTCGTCTACGATACCTTGGACGTGTGCACCCGTTTGGCCAGGTACATCTTCCAGGAGCTTACCGGCCTCAAGGGAAGGTTCGCCTCCTTCCTCTCCACGGTGGCTACCCTCGTCCTTCCCCTGATCTTCCTCCTCTCCACCAAGGAGAAGGGATACCTGGTGGCCTGGCCCATCTTCGGTTCCAGCAACCAGCTCCTGGCGGCCCTGACCCTTCTGGCCCTGGCGGTCTGGTTGAAGAGGAGCGGACGCTCCATCGGCTTCGTGGTCGCTCCCCTGGTGGTGATGCTCTCCATGAGCCTCTGGTCCCTGACCCTCTTGGTGAAACCTTTGCTGATGGGGAAGTTGGGTCCCGATACGGTTATATCGGGGGTTCTGGGTCTTGTGCTCATGATCCTGAGCCTTTTCCTGATCGCCGAGACCTGTCGCGCCCTGAGAAAAAAGGAGGGCGCGGGAGAGGCGAAATAGGAGAGTTTTGAGGCGGGGAGAGGGGATGGTCCTTCCGGACCATCCCCTCTTTTTTTTTACCGGTTCACCGTGTGAAGCGCCTCACCGAAGGCGTTCATGAAGGCTTCTCCGATAGATTCGGCCACCGTCGGGTGGGGGAAGATCACCTCTTCGACCCGGTGGTAATCCATCTTAGCGCCCACCATGGCGCCGATTCCGGCGATCATCTCCCCCGCCGCCGGGGCGAGGAGGGAGGCACCCACCAGCTTCCCCTCGCCGAAGACCACCTTCATCTGGCCCTCCGCCTCCCTCTGAATCAGGGAACGCCCGTTGGCCATGAGGGGGAAGCGGCCGATCTTGACCTGTTCGCCGTAGAGGACCTTAGCCTCCTCCTCGGTCAGACCTACCGAGGCCAGCTCCGGCTCGGAGTAAACGACGTCGGGAATGAGGGCGTCTTCGATGACCCTTCGGTTCCCGTCACCGTAGAGGTTCTCCATGGCGTAGAGCCCTTCGTGGACGGCTTTGTGGGCGAGAAGCTTGCCGCCCCGGACGTCACCGACCGCCAGGAGCCAACCGTTGACGAAGAACTTTTCGTCGGTCTTCACGAACCCCTTGGGATCGGTGGTAACGCCCGCCGCTCCCAGGTTCAGTTCCTGGGTGAGGGGGATCCTCCCGGTGGAGGCGAGGAGGAGATCGGTTGAGAAGGAGCTCTCCACATCGCCTTCCTTTATGGTGACCTCTAAACCTTCACCCTTCTCGACAACGCCGACCACGGCCGTGGAGGTGTGAACCTTCAGCCCCTGTTTCTTCAGAAGCTTCGTGAGGGCCTTGGCCTGCTCCTTGTCGGACTTGGGGAGAATCTGGTCCATGATCTCGACGATGTGAACCTCGGCGCCGAAACGGGCCATGACGGAGCCGATCTCGATGCCGATTGCGCCGGCTCCGATGACCGTCAGATGCTTCGGTAGTGCGGGCAACTCAAAGACATCGTCGGAGGTGATGACCTTGCTCTTGGGAAGACCCTTCAGGAAGGGGAGCATGGCGGGTTGAGACCCAGTGGCCAACAGAACATGGGGGGCGCTGTACTCTCGGCCCTCGACCTCAACGACCTTGGGGCCCGTGAACCTGGCGGTTCCCTTCACCACTTCGACGCCGCTTTTCTTGAGAAGAATCTCGACGCCTCCGGTGAGGCGTGAGACGATGGAGCTCTTGTATTCAAGAACCTTAGGCCATTGGAATCCGACACCATCCAGGCTCAAACCGAGCTCCTCGAAGTGGCGTGTCTTGGCGTAGAGGCCGCTGCTGTAGAGCAAGGCCTTCGTGGGAATACACCCGACGTTGAGACAGGTTCCTCCCAGCTTCTTCTTCTCGATGAGGGTGACCTTCTTCCCCCTCTGAGCGGCCCGCAGGGCGGCGCAATACCCCCCCAGACCTCCTCCAATGACGATGAGATCAGCCATGGTAGACCTCCTTAACCGCTTCTTTGAACGCTTTCAGAAAGATATTGTTTTGCTCCTCAGTGCCTACGGTCACCCGGATCCCTTCGGGGACGCCGAAGGCGACCAGGGAACGGACGATTACGCCCCTCCTTTCCATGGCCTTCACGAGGGCGATGGGATCCCGGGGGGGGAGGAAGAGAAGAAAGTTGGCCTGGGAGGGGATGACCCGGAATCCGGTGGCTTCGATCTCCCTCAGGAGGAAGGCCTTCCCTCTCCTGTTGTTTTCAAGGGTCTTCTGGAGAAACTCTTCGTCGTCCAGGGCGGCCAAGGCGGCGGCCACGGAGAGACGGGAGATGTGGAAGGGGAGCCTGACCTTCATGATCGACGAGGCGACCTCGGGGTGGGCGATTCCGTAACCGACCCGGAGGCCGGCCAGGCCGAAGGCCTTGGAAAATGTCTCCAGGACGATCAGGTTCGGGAAACGGTCGCGCCACTTCAGGGCGCTCGCGAACCCCTCGGCGTCGGCGAAGAGGGCGTAAGCCTCATCCATGACGACCAGGGTCTCGGGAGGGCAATTCTCCAAAAACCGCAGAAGGGTCTCCTCGGGGATGAAGGACCCTGTGGGGTTGTTGGGGTTGGCGATGAAGACGGCCTTGATCCTCTTCTCTTCCCGGACGATGCGGATAAACTCCTCCATGTCAAAGGCGTAATCCTTGGTCTCGACCCAGCGGACGGCCTCTTCCCCGGCGTACTCCTGGACGGCCTGGTGGTACATCATGAAGGACTGACGGGAGATCAGGAAGCGGTCGCCGGGTTCGTAGGAGGAGCTGACGATGTTCTTGATCAACTCCACGGAGCCGTTCCCCAAGACGATCTCCTGAGGCGTAACGCCGTGGCGGAGGGCCAGCTTCTTCTTCAGGGTGAGGTAGGTGTCATCGGGGTAGAGGGGAACACGTTCGATCTCATGAAGAATGGCTTCCTTGACGAGGGGAGAGACCCCCATGGGGCTTTCGTTCGAAGCCAGCTTGACGATATGGTCCAATCCCAGTTCCCTTTTCAACTCCTCTTCAGGTTTTCCGGGGATATACGGACTGATCTTGTTGACGCGCGAATTAAAAGAAACCATGAAGCCTCCTTAAGTAAGATATATGGATGAACCGAAAAGAGAGAAATCCGTGGGGAGGAAGAGAGGCATGGAAAAAACTTAAGGCTCCTCTCTCTCCAGGGAGACGCTGAGCTTGATGACGTACCTCTCCTCTCCGTCTCTTCCCTGAACGATCAGGGGAAGGGAGAGGTCCATGGGGTTCTGCAGGAGGGAGACACGGAGGGGGGGGAGGGGAACGGCCTGGGGGGATTGTTGCGGAGAGGGAGTATGGCTCCCGGGCGAAGTCGGGCGAGGGGTGGGGGGAATCGGGTGTAGGGGTTCTTCGGCGAAGATATCCTCTTCCGGTGAGGGGACCATGGCCGGGTCGATCCCTTCGGAGAGGGGGAAGATCTCTTCGAAAGGCTCCTCCTGAGAGGGGCCGGAAGCCTCTTCTTCCTTGGCCAAGGGGAAGACCGAGGAGTCAAGTTCCGACTTCGTCGACGGGTAGAGTAGGGCGACGTCGATCTCATCCACCGGAGAGATCTCGGGAATCGGCTCCCTCTCGAAGGTCGGTTCCTCCCTGACGATCGGGGCCGCGGGACGCGGGGGAGTCAGGGGCTCATCGAAGACCGGGGGAGTGAAGAGGGCTTCGTCCTCGGAGGGGTTCAGGGGGAGGGCCAGGGCATCCTCCTCCTCTTTGATCATCTCCTTGTCGAAGATGACCGTGTCGTCGCTGGACAGGTTCAGGTTCTGGAACCGATACCTCTCCTTGACGCTCTGAAAGGCCAAGATCAGAGTACTCTTGAGCGTCTCCACGACCCTCTCGCCGGTGACCGCGGAGGTCTCAAAGTACTGGGAGCCGAAGAGGTTGAGCTCCTTGTTCAGAGTCGGAACCGGAAGGACCTCCGGAAGATCTCTCTTGTTGTAGGCGAGAACGATGGGAATCTTGGCGGGGTCGAGGTTGTTGACCTTAAGGTTCTTCACCAGACTGCTCATGCTGTCCTTGTTGGCCTGCATGGCCTGGGGTTGGGAGTCGGCGACGAAGATTACGGCGTCGGTTCCCTGCAAGACCATCCTGCGGGTCTTCTCGTAGAAGACTTGCCCGGGGACGGTGTAGAGCTGAATACGGGTATTGAAATCTCCGATCTTTCCTCCGGAGATGGGGAGAAAGTCGAAGAAAAAGGTTCGGTCGCCTTCAGTGGCGATGGTGACGATCTTCCCTTTCTTCTTCTCCGGGAGGTGCTCGAAGATATACTTCAGGCTCGAGGTCTTGCCTGAGAGCCCAGGCCCGTAGTAAACGACCTTTATGGTC
>JAMOAD010000245.1 GCA_023621955.1 Acidobacteriota bacterium | reverse complement strand
GCTCCTTCTGTTTCCGCCGGGAGTGTGATACAATGGCCTGCATGAACCGAATCACTCCGGAGAACCTCCTCCTTCGGATCGAAGAGGTTCTCACCAAGGGGTCGGATTCGGCCCGCTGAAGAATCGGACTTCCAGGGAGGCGCTATGATTTTCAATCTCTTCGGGTACCCCAAGACGGGCAAAACGACACTCTTCAACCTACTGACCGGGCAGAAAGAGGCGGTGGACAAGTTCTCCTCCAAAGGGGAACTCCATAAGGCGATCGTCGAAGTGCCAGACCCCAGGCTGACCCAGCTGAACGAACTCTACCATACTATCGTCAAACCCGCCCAGGTGGAGTACCTGGATACCGGGAGCCTCGCCTACGGAGAGGTAAAAGGGTCCACCTTTGTCGACCTCCTCCGCCGGGGAGACGGTATGGTCCATGTTGTCAGGGGGTTCGAGGACCCCGAGATTCCCCATCCCGCCGGGAAGGTGGACCCTAAGCGGGACATCCTCTCCATGGAGGCGGAGCTCCTGCTGACGGACCAGATCTCCGTGGAGACGCGCCTGGAAAGGCTTGAGAAAGACTTGAAGAAGGCCAAGAACAAGGACGGGGAGGAGGAGAAGGCCCTGATGCTTAAGCTCAAGGAGCACCTCGAGGCCGGACGCCCCCTTAGGGAGGTTGTGTTGGAACCCCATGAAGAGAACCGAATCCGGGGTTTCGAGTTCCTGAGCCGGAAGCCCCTGATCCACATGGTCAATCTGGGCGAAGGGATGGAGAGCTGGGAAGAGGGGGGGAACAACCGGATGGTTCTCTGCTTCTACGGGAAGATCGAGGCCGAACTCTCCGAAATCACCGAGGAATCCCAAAGGAAGGAGTTTCTGGAGGCCTATGGGATCTCCCACTCCGTTAGGGACCACTTTATCCGGGAGAGTTACAGCCTCCTGAACCTCCGCTCCTTCTTTACCGTGGGAGAGGACGAAGTCCGGGCCTGGACGATACGCAAAGGCGACTCGGCCTATGACGCGGCCGGGAAGATTCACACCGATCTTCAGAAGGGCTTTATCCGGGCCGAGGTGATCTTCTGGGAGGACCTGATCAAGGTGGGTGGCTTTAAAGGGGCCAAGGAGAAGGCTCTCCTCCGTCTGGAAGGGAAGGAGTATCCCGTCAAGGACGGCGACATCGTCCATATCCGCTCAGGCCTATGAACGAGTGGGAGTTGATCCGCCGGATCTCCGGGGAGCTTCCTCCCGAAGGGGGGGACATCGTCAAGGGGATCGGGGACGATTGCGCCGTAGTCCGGTGGGGAGAGGAGTACCTCTTCCTGACCAAGGACCTCATGACGGAAGGGTCACACTTCCTTCGCCCGGGCTATCCTGCGGAAAGTCTGGGCCGAAAGCTGGTCAACGCCAACGTCAGCGACATCGTCGCCATGGGGGGCCGACCCCTCTGGGCCCTTCTGGGCCTCTCCCTTCCGGTGATGGAGGGCGGCGAGACCGAGGCCTTGATCCGTGGAATCATCGGAGAGCTCCGCCGTTTCGGTGTTTTCCTCCTCGGGGGGGATACGGTCCGCGGGGAGGAACTCACCCTCTCCCTGACACTCTTGGGCCACGGTGGCCGTCCCCTCTACCGTTCTGGAGCCAGACCGGGGGATCAGATCTGGATTTCCGCTCCCCTGGGCTATGCCAGGGCCGGGCTCAACCTTTTTCTCAAGGAGGGGAGGGTGGACAACTCCAAGGCTCGGGAGAAGTACTTTCAGCCCTCGTGCCGGGCCGACCTGATCCCTTTTCTGGAGAAGAACCAGATCCACGGCCTGATCGACATCTCCGATGGGTTTGTTCAGGATCTCGGCCACATCCTCGAGGAGTCGGGCGTTGGAGCCTCCCTGGACCTCTCTTATTGGCCGAAAGACCCTTGGATCGAAGCCCAGGCGCAGGCCGAAGGGATCCCTTGGGAGAGCTTTTGCCTCAACAGCGGCGAGGAGTTCGAACTGGTCGCCACCGCCCCCGCCGGGAGTCGGGAGGCTCTTCTCGAAGCCTCTTGGATTCCGGTCGGTACCATCGAGAAGGGGAGGGGGATGACCTGGAGGGGTGAGACCACCGGACCGGTCAACCTCTCTTGGACCCACGGTTTCTAAGAAATCCCTTATCCTTCTTTTGACAGTGTTGAGGGAATCTTTAAAAAGGAAGGTCCTGATTCCTCTCTCCCTTGTTCCATCTTTTTCTTGGATGTAGAATAGTCCATGCCTACCTACAACATCTTCCGGTGGCGAAGATGATCGCCCCGATCGTTCTGTTCTCCGCGGCGGTTCTGCTGATCGCGTACTTTATCTACGGTAAGCGCCTCTCCCGCCGTTTCGACTTGGATGATTCTCAGCCCACCCCAGCCGTAAAGGTCAACGATGGCGTAGACTATGTGCCCGCCTCCTCCGGCCTCCTGCTGGGTCAACACTTCTCCGCCATTGCCGCCGCCGGTCCCGTTGTCGGCCCGATTCTGGCGGGAATCTGGTTCGGGTGGCTGCCGACTCTCCTCTGGATTGTCCTGGGTTCCATCTTTGTCGGGGGAGTCCACGACTTTTCCAGCCTTGTGGCCTCGGTCCGCCACGGAGGGGAGTCCATCGGGAACGTCGTCCGCCGCTACCTCTCTCCTACGGCGTATCGGCTCTTCCTGATCTTCGTCTGGCTCTGCCTGATCTACGTGGTGGCGGCCTTCACGGACATCACGGCCCAGACCTTCCGCTCCGTGGGAGCCTCCGGCGAACCCTTCGGCGCCGGTGTGGCCGCCTCTTCGGTTCTCTACATCCTGGCGGCCATGGTGATGGGGATTCTCCTCTACCGTTTCCGGGTGAGCCCGGGGAAGGCGACTCTGATCTTTCTCCCCCTGGTCCTCTTCATCATCTGGATCGGCCCTCGGATGCCCTCCTCCCTGCTCACCTTCCTCTCCACGGTCTCCGTGAAGCAGTGGGACGTGGTCCTGCTGAGTTACTGCTTCATCGCTTCCGTCATCCCCGTCTGGTTGCTCCTTCAACCTAGGGGGTACCTGGGCGGCTGGCTTCTCTACTTGGTTATCGGTGCGGGCTTGGGAGGAGCCCTCTTCGGGGGTCTCAAGGTCACCTATCCCGCCGTGAACCTGGAGGGTCTAAGCAGCGCCCTCAACGGGAAGGCCCTCTTCCCGTTGCTCTTCATTACCGTGGCATGCGGCGCCTGTTCGGGCTTTCACGGCATCGTGGCCTCCGGGACGACCTCGAAACAGCTGGCCAAGGAGAGGGACGCCAAGCCCGTAGGCTACGGGGCCATGCTCCTGGAGGCGGTGGTCGCCATCCTCGCTCTGGCGACGGTCATGGTCTTGACCCCCGGCGACCCCTCCCTGAAGGATGACCCCAACATGATCTACGCCCGGGGGATCGCCCGCTACCTGGGGATGATTAAGATCGACCCCTCCTTGGCGCTCTCCTTCGCGCTCCTGGCCTTTTCCACCTTCGTCTACGATACCCTGGACGTGTGTACCCGGTTGGCCAGGTATATCTTTCAGGAGCTCACCGGCCTCAAGGGGAGGTTCGCCTCCTTCCTCTCCACGGTGGCTACCCTCGTCCTTCCCCTGGTCTTCCTCCTCTCCACCAAGGAGAAGGGGTACCTGGTGGCCTGGCCCATCTTCGGTTCCAGTAACCAACTCCTAGCGGCCCTGACCCTTCTGGCCCTGGCGGTCTGGCTGAAGAGGAGCGGACGTTCCATCGGCTTCGTGGTCGCTCCCCTGGTGGTGATGCTCTCCATGAGCCTCTGGTCCCTGACGCTCTTAGTGAAACCTCTGCTGACGGGGAAGTTGGGTCCCGACACGTTTATTTCGGGGGCCCTTGGCCTTGTTCTCTTGATCCTGAGCCTTTTCTTGATCGCCGAGACCTGTCGCGCCCTGAGAAGAAAGGGGAACCCCGAGGGCGCCGGAGAGGTGAAATAGGAGAGGCGAACCCTCTCCGCGGAAGGGAGAGAGGCCTGTTTTGAAACGCGGGGAGAGGGGGTGGTCCTTCCGGACCATCCCCTCTTTCTTTTTTACCGGTTTACCGTGTGAAGCGCCTCACCGAAGGCGTTCATGAAGGCTTCTCCAATGGATTCGGCCACCGTCGGGTGGGGGAAGATCACCTCTTCGACCCGGTGGTAATCCATCTTAGCGCCCACCATGGCCCCGATTCCGGCGATCATCTCCCCCGCAGCCGGGGCGAGGAGGGAGGCGCCCACCAGCTTCCCTTCGCCGAAGACCACCTTCATCTGGCCCTCAGCCTCCCTCTGAATCAGGGAACGCCCGTTGGCCATGAGGGGGAAGCGGCCGATCTTAACCTGCTCGCCGTAGAGGGCCTTGGCCTCCTCTTCGGTCAGACCTACCGAGGCCAACTCAGGTTCGGAGTAGACGACGTCGGGAATGAGGGCGTCTGGGATGACCCTTCGTTTCCCGTCACCGTAGAGGTTCTCCATGGCGTAGAGCCCTTCGTGGACGGCTTTGTGGGCGAGAAGTTTGCCGCCTCGGAGATCGCCGACCGCCAAGAGCCAACCGTTGACGAAGAACCTTTCGTCGGTTTTCACGAACCCCTTGGGATCGGTGGTAACGCCCGCCGCTCCCAGATTCAGCTCCTGGGTGAGGGGGACCCTTCCGGTGGAGGCGAGGAGGAGATCGGTGGAAAAGGTGCTCTCCACGTCGCCCTCCTTTATGGTCACCTCCAACCCTTCTCCCTTCTCGACAACGCCGACCACGGCCGTGGAGGTGTGGACCTTCAGCCCCTGTTTCTTCAGAAGCTTTGTGAGGGCTTTGGCCTGCTCCTTGTCGGACTTGGGGAGAATCTGGTCCATGATCTCGACGATGTGAACCTCGGCGCCGAACCGGGCCATCACGGAGCCGATCTCGATACCGATGGCGCCGGCCCCGATGACCGTCAGATGCTTCGGAAGCGCGGGCAACTCAAAGACATCGTCGGAGGTGATGACCTTGCTCTTGGGAAGACCCTTCAGAAAGGGGAGCATGGCGGGTTGAGACCCTGTGGCCAAAAGGACATGGGGGGCTTTGTGCTCTTGGCCCTCGACCTCCAAGACCTGGGGGGCCGTGAACCTGGCGGTTCCCTTCACCACTTCGACGCCGCTTTTCTTGAGAAGAATCTCGACGCCTCCGGTGAGGCGTGAGACGATAGAGCTCTTGTATTCAAGAACCTTAGGCCATTGGAATCCGACCCCTTCCAGACTCAAGCCGAGCTCCTCGAAGTGGCGTGTCTTGGCGTAGAGACCGCTACTGTAGAGCAGGGCTTTCGTGGGAATGCACCCGACGTTGAGACAGGTTCCTCCCAGTTTTTTCTTCTCGATGAGAGTGACCTTCTTCCCCCTCTGAGCGGCCCGCAGGGCGGCGCAATACCCTCCCAGACCTCCTCCGACAACGATAAGATCAGCCATGGTAGACCTCCTGGACCGCTTCTCTGAACGCTTTCAGAAAGATGTTGTTCTGCTCTTCCGTGCCGACGGTTACCCGGACCCCTTCAGGGACGCCGAAGGCGACCAGGGAACGGACGATCACCCCCCTCTTCTCCATAGCCTTCACCAGGGCGATGGGATCCCGGGGGGGAAGGAAGAGGAGAAAGTTGGCCTGTGAAGGGATGACCCGAAATCCGAGGGCTTCGATCTCCCTCAGGAGGAAGGCCTTCCCTCTCCTGTTGTTTTCCAGAGTCTTCCGGATGAAATCTTCATCGTCCAGGGCGGCCGAGGCGGCGGCGGCGGAGAGGCGGGAGATGTTGAAGGGGAGCCTGACCTTCATGATCGAAGAGGCCACCTCGGGGTGGGCGATTCCGTAACCGACCCGGAGGGCGGCCAGACCGAAGGCCTTGGAAAAGGTCTCCAGGACGATCAGGTTCGGGAAGCGGTCACGCCACTTCAAGGCGCTCGCGAAGCCCTCGGCGTCGGCGAAGAGGGAGTAAGCCTCATCCATGACGACCAGGGTCTCAGCAGGGCAACTCTCCAAAAACCGCAGAAGGGTCTCCTCGGGAATGAAGGTCCCTGTCGGGTTGTTGGGGTTGGCGATGAATACGGCCTTGATTCCCTTCTCTTCCCGGATGATGCGGATAAACTCCTCCATGTCGTAGGCGTAATCCTTGGTCTCGACCCAGCGGATGGCCTCTTCCCCGGCGTACTCCTGGACGGCTTGGTGGTACATCATGAAGGACTGACGGGAGATCAGGAAGCGGTTACCGACTTCGTAGGAAGAGCTGACGATGTTCTTGATCAACTCCACGGAGCCGTTCCCCAAGATGATCTCCTGGGGAGTGACGCCGTGGCGGAGGGCCAGCTTCTTCTTCAGGGAGAGGTAGGTGTCATCGGGGTAGAGGGGAACGCGCTCGATCTCGTGAAGGAGGGCCTCCTTGACGAGGGGAGAGACCCCCATGGGGTTTTCGTTCGAAGCCAGTTTGACGATATGGTCCAATCCCAGTTCCCTTTTTAACTCTTCTTCAGGTTTTCCCGGGATGTACGGACTGATTTTGTTGACGCGAGAATTAAAAGAAACCATGAAGCCTCCTTAAATAAGATATATGAACGAACCGAAAAGAGAGAAATCCCTTGGTAAGAGGAGAGGCATGGAAAAAACTTAGGGCTCCTCTCTCTCTAGGGAGACGCTGAGCTTGATGACGTACCTCTCCTCTCCATCTCTCCCCTGAACGATCAGGGGACGGGAGAGGTCCATGGGGTTCTGCAGGAGGGAGACACGGAGGGGGGGGAGGGAAACAGCCTGGGAGGATTGTTTCGGAGAGGAGGAGAGGCTCCCGGGCGAAGTCGGGGGAGGGGTGGGGGAAACCGGGTGCAGGGGCTCTTCGGCGAAGATATCCTCTTCCGGAGGAGGGACCATGGCCGGGTCGATCCCCTCGGAAAGGGGGAAGATCTCTTCGAAGGGCTCCTCCTGAGAGGGGCCGGAAGCCTCTTCTTCCTTGGCCAGGGGGAAGACCGAGGAGTCGAGCTCCGACTTCGTCGACGGGTAGAGCAGGGCGACGTCGATCTCGTCCACCGGGGAGATCTCGGGAATCGGTTCTCTCTCGAAGGTCGGTTCCTCCCTGACGATCGGGGCCGCCGGTCGGGGGGGAGTCAGGGGCTCATCGAAGACCGGAGGTGTGAAGAGGGCCTCGTCCTCGGAGGAGGGGCTCAGGGGGAGGGCCAGGGCATCCTCCTCCTCTTTGATCATCTCCTTGTCGAAGATGACCGTGTCGTCGCTGGAAAGGTTAAGGTTCTGGAACCGATACCTCTCTTTGACGCTCTGAAAGGCCAAGACCAGAGTGCTTTTGAGGGTCTCCACAACCCTCTCGCCGGTGACAGCGGAGGTCTCAAAGTACTGGGACCCGAAGAGGTTGAGTTCCTTGTTCAGAAGCGGAACCGGAAGGACCTCAGGGAGGTCTCTCTTGTTGTAGGCGAGAACGATGGGAATCTTGGCGGGGTCAAGGTTGTTGACCTTGAGGTTCTTCACCAGACTGCTCATGCTGTCCTTGTTGGCCTGCATGGCCTGGGGTTGGGAGTCGGCGACGAAGATCACCGCGTCGGTTCCTTGCAAGACCATCCTGCGCGTCTTCTCGTAGAAGACCTGCCCCGGGACGGTGTAGAGCTGGATACGGGTGTTGAAGTCTCCGATCTTACCGCCGGAGATGGGGAGAAAGTCGAAGAAAAAGGTCCGGTCGCCTTCGGTGGCGATGGTGACGATCTTCCCTTTCTTCTTCTCCGGGAGGTGCTCGAAGATATACTTCAGGCTCGAGGTCTTGCCTGAGAGCCCAGGCCCGTAGTAAACGACCTTTATGGTC
>JAMOAD010000249.1 GCA_023621955.1 Acidobacteriota bacterium | reverse complement strand
GGTTCCCAGACCGGCGGTTTTCAAAGCCCTCATCCACCCCTCCCGTTCCAGCTCCTGGTTGAGGGAAGAGAGGGGAAGGGGGCTGGGGGTTGAAACCATCCTGTAGGGATCTTCCGACGCTCCTAGGAGGGAGAGAATCTCCTTCCGTCTTCCCGGATCGGGAACCTTCCCCTGGAGAAGTCGAAGGGCCCTCTCCCGGGCCCTCAGGGAGGGGGAGAACCAGGCGGCTTGCCGGGCCGCAAGGGCCAGGCGCCTCTCTCCCAAGGCCTCGGCCAACCGCGCCGCTTCGAAGAGGATAAGAGGGTGCTCCGGAGAGATTCGCCAAGAGGAGAGGTAGTGGTCCAGCGCCTCCCTGGGTCTGTCCAAACTTTCTAAAACAGCGGCCGCTTCCCGGTGAAAGGTCGCATCGTCTCCGGACAAGGCCAGGGAGCGAAGAACCCTGGCCAGCTCATCCTCTAGAGGTCTTCTCAGCTCCGCTTCCGCCTCTTTCGCCGCTTCCGCGGTCTCCCTGTCGAGGTTACGGCTCAGTTCGGCGAAGACCCTTAAGGCTCCGGCGTTGTCCCCACCCTCCGCAAGAAGCCACCCGTAACGGAGCCCCCTTTCGCCCTGGCTTCCATCGAGTCGCCAGGCTCTCTCCATCTGCTTCAGAGCCTCCCTCTCTTTTCCCTCTCTGAGAAGGGATTCGGCCCACAGGAAGCGGATTCGGGAATCTTTGGGGTGAAGAGCCGCCTCCCTTGCCAGGGCGAGACTCTCTCTCTCAGGGTCCTTAACGGGGTCGTCCGCGAAGGCGAGAAGGGAGAGGAGAAGAAGAAGGAGAAACGGGAGAGTGGGTCTCATCATCTGTTGCCTCCGAAGGGTGATTATATCCCTCTTCCGTGGTGAGGGGGAGAAAGAACGCGGGGTGTTTGCCTTCCTCTCTTCTTCTCTCTATAATAGGCCTATGACAATGGTTTTTTATAACATCCTTCTCACCGTCGTCTTTCTGCCCCTCCTCTTCCTCTACCTCCTGCGCTCCTGGCGTAGAGGGAGGACGGCCGGTCATCTCCTTCGCCGTTTCTTCTACGGGCGCAAGGGGAAACCGAAGGGAAAGGTTCATATTCACGCCGTCTCCGTCGGGGAACTCATCAGCCTTCAGCCGCTCTTGAAGAAGTTCTCTGAGGAGGGGATCGGCTACACCCTCTCCACGGGGACGGAAATGGGTTACGTGACGGCCGTGAAGAGATACGGAGCGTCGGCTCAGGAGGTTCTCTACGGTCCCTTCGATCTTCTTCCGTCGGTGATCTCCTTCCAGAGATCCCTTCGCCCATCCCTTCTGATGATCACGGAGGCCGAGTTTTGGCTCAACCTTTTCTGGTGGTTTTCTCGACGGGGGGTGCCCCTCTGGGTTGTCAACTTTCGGGTCGCGGACCCCGACAAGTACCGCCGTTTCAGATTCTACTACCGGAGGGTTTTCCGGTGCGTTGACCTCTTCTTCCTTCCCAACAACGAAGGGAAGGAGTTTCTCCAGGAGTTCGGAGTCCCCGAGGAGAGGATGGTCGTCTCCGGCAACCTGAAGGCCGACCTCCCCTTCTCTCCCATGACCGGGGAGGAGCGGGACCTTCTCCGTCGCTCCCTTCACCTTCCCGAAGGGAAGCCCCTCCTTGTCTGCGGGAGCACGGTGGAGGGGGAAGAGGCCCTTCTGCTGGAGAGTTACCTCCCTTTCCGGGAACGGTGGACCATGGTTCTGGCTCCACGTCACCTGGAGCGGGTGGAAGGGGTGGAGCGGTTCCTCTCCGACAAGGGCCTCAAGGTCCGGCGCCGGAGTGGACTGGAGGAGAGCCTTCCCTCAGGAGAAGAGGCCGACGTGATCCTCCTGGACACCATGGGTGAGCTGGCGAGGATTTACGGGTTGGCCGATCTGGCCTTCGTGGGGGGGAGCCTGGTTCCCCACGGCGGGCACAACGTTCTGGAACCTCTCTTCCATGGGGTCGCGACAACGACGGGTCCCTACAACGACAATTTTAAAAGCCTCGTGGCCGATCTCTCCGAGGAGGAGGCCATCGCGGTTCTCCCTGAAGCCTCGGCCCTCCGGCCCTTCCTCTCCCTTTCCCGGGATGAGTTGAGGATGCGCGGCGAGAAGGGAAAAGGGGTCGTCGAAGGGATGGCCGGCGCCTCGGACGTGATTCTCCGCCAAGTTCGGAGTACTTTGCCCAAGTGAATCTCCTCTCCCCCCTTCTCTTCCCCCTACAAGGGATCAACTTCCTGAGAAGGCGTCTCTCCCGGGGCATAGCCTTTCCTGGGCACAGGGTCGTCTCGGTAGGGAACATCACCTTCGGGGGAAGTGGGAAGACCCCTCTGGTCTGTGCCTTGGCCGAAGCCCTCCTGAGGAGAAAGATTTCCACGGCGATTTTTCTGAGGGGGTATGGGCGCGAGACGAAGGATAGGGGAGGGGAGGTCCCCCTGGGAGGAGACGTCCGCCGGTGGGGAGACGAGGCCCTCCTGATCAAGGGAAGAGTCCCGGAGGCCAGGGTCTTTGTGGGGGCTCGAAGGAGTCTCTGGATGGCTTCCCCTGAGGCTCAAGGTTGCAGAGTCTTTCTCCTGGACGACGGCTTCCAGCACTTCGCCGTGGCCCGGGATCTGGACATCCTCGTTCATGACTTCTCAAGCAAAGACCCTTTGAGGCGGGACTTTCTGGGCGAGCTGAGCAGGGGGGAGTATCTCTTTCACTCCGGGGAGGTTTCTGAGAGAGTTCCGGCTCGAAACCTTTTCCCCTACCGTCTCCGGGTCGAAGGGCTTCTGGCCGACCGGGGAACGCCTCCCCCTCCGGGGACGGAAGTGGGCGCTTTCTGTGGAATCGCCCACCCTGAGAGGTTCTTCCGTTCTCTCGAAGAGGGTGGGTGGAGGGTCCTTCGGAGGAGGTGCTTCCGGGATCACAACCCCTACAGGGCGGGAGAGGGGGAGGAGCTTCTGAAATGGAACCTTCCCTTGATAACGACGGAGAAGGACTACGTGAAGGTGAGGGGGAGGATCCCTGGTTTGTCTTTTCTCAGGATAGGGGTAGAATTGGAGGAGGCTTTCGTCGACGCTCTGGTGGAAAGAGTTGAAGAAAAAAGTTAAGGATTATTGTCAATACCTTCTCTTCCGTTTCCTCCGCAGAACGGTCCTTCTTCTTCCTCAGAAGAGGGTCTTTTCCTTCTCCCGCTTCCTGGGGAATCTCCTTTACCGTATCGGATCGTTTTCCTATCCGGTCCTGGAGACCAACCTGACACTGGCCTTCCCCGAGATGAGCGCCCAAGAGAAAGAGACGCTCATGAGAGCCTCTTTCGTGAACATGGCCTCCTTCGTGGTCTCCCTTCTCCGTTGCCCGGATTCGGAGAGGATCCGCTCCTTGGTCCATGAAAAGGACCTCTCATCGCTGAGGGAGGCGATCGCCGACAACAGAGGGGTCATCATCGTCTCCGGTCACTACGGGAACTGGGAGATCGGCCTTGTTTGGCTGAGCCTCATGCTCTGTAAGATGACCGCCGTCTCCCGGAGGCTCGACAACCCCTACATGGAGAGGGAGATCAGCCGTTTCCGAGAGCAGGGTGGAAACAAGGTCCTGAACAAAGAGCCCCGGGTGGCGGTGAAGATCAAGAGAGTCCTGGACGCCAAGGGGGTGGTCGGCCTCCTCATGGACCAGAATCAGCAGAGAAAGGAGGCGATCTTCGTGGACTTCTTCGGAGTCCCCGCCGCCACATCCCCTTCGGCGGCTTATTTCAGCGTCAAGACCGGGGCACCGGTGATTCCCGTCTTCTGCACTCCCGAGGCGAACGGGTTCAGCCTGGAGTCTCTGCCCCCCTTAGAGGCCTGTGAACAAGGAGACGAGAAGGCCCGGATACTGGATCTGACGGCCCGCATCTGTAAGGCCTTGGAGGAGAGGGTCCGCAAGGAACCTCAGTGGTACTTCTGGTTCCACAAGCGGTGGAAGACAAGGCCTCCCGGGGAAGAGAGCCTCTACAAGAGGAGGGGCTGATCCGATTCCCCTAAGCCTCAAGGAAGGTCTTTCAAAAGCTCTTCGATCAGGGGTTGCTCCTTCTTGAGCTTCAGGGATGCCCGAAGGGCCTTGGCCGCCTCTTCGCGTTCTCCGACCTTCAGAAAGAGCCTGCCTAGGGTGTTGAGAACAAGGATGTCGCTGTTGTAGATCTTGTTCGCTTCCAGGAGGGTGGTGATGGCCTCTTGATCACGGCCGAGAAGGGCTTGGCACTGACCCTTGAGGGAGAGGTAGTCGAAGCGCTTCGCCTCCACGCCGCTAAGGTGTTCGATCACCTCAAGCGCCCTCTCACAATCCCCCTGGTCCAGCAGAATCTTTCCGTACTCTTCCGCCAGTCCGGCCTTATCCGATGAGAGATCCCAGGCCTTTTTCATGAGACGCTTGCCCCTCTCCTCCTCCCCAAGGTTCTTTGCGAGGCCTCCGGCTATGTAGTAGAAGAAGTAGCCCTTCGTCATCGGGACCATCTTGGAGAGAGAACCGGGCTCAGGGAGGTTCTTCTTCGAGGAGACGGAGAAGGAACTCTCCTTCACTTGAAGGGGAATCCCCTTGGAGAGGAGGGTGAGAGAGAGACGGTAGGAACCGGGGGGAAGGGTTCCGATCGAGGCCTCTCGGTAGACCAGGGAATCCGGGGGGATCTCCGCCAGGGGGAGACTCTTGACAACCTTGAGGGAGGCCTGTTCCTGAACCGTCAGGGTGGCGCTTAAAGGGGAATCGAAGCCTTTCGTATCGGCGCTGAAGAAGACCGTCAAAGGCTTGCTCCTGTCGAACTCCCCCTTGGGCGCGGCCTTGACAGAGGTTTCTCCAAAACGGAAGGGTTGCATGTTGTCGTCGGTCTTCTTGGTGATCTGCGAGGAGACCAGTGGGCCGTAGAGTCTCGGAAAGCCTTGCCCCTCGTTCTCTTCGACGGTGATCTCCCTTTCGAAAGAGGAGAACTCCTCCTTGACCGTGTTTCGGATAAGAACGGTGAGAACGTATTTTCCCGCAAGCACGGGGAACATGTCTTCGATGGCGAATCCCGCCGAGAGACGCTCCAGACCCTTTTTGTCCAGGAAGAAGGGATAGGTTCGGGAGTATTGGTAGACCGGTGCCCCCTCCTTCTGGAGGGAGACGGACATCTGGAAGGCAAAGTAGTACTCTCCCCTCTCGGGAACGTAGTCCACGGAGATCTTCTCTGGCTGTAGGGCGAAGTGGAGGAAGAGCAAACCCGTGGCAGGGTCTTGAAAGACCACCGCCTCTGAGGCGCACTCGACGTACTCCATGGCGACGTTGACATCGACAACTCCCTTGAGGTTGGCGAAGTTGGTGGCGTAGGTTGTCTTGACCCGTTTGTAGGGGCTGGCTTCGATGTCCGCCAAGAGGAAAGAACCTTGTGTTTTCGGCAGGTAGATCGTGGGGTTGGAGGAACCTCCATCGTTCGGGTCCGGAGGGGCCGATCCGGGAATGAGGCTGAGAGAGACTTCGGCCGCCAGGGGGTTGACCGCGTAGATCTTCCCGTAGAGGGCTTTGTAATCGTCGACATCCGCCGGAATAGAGAGAGAGTCTGTGGCGAGGAGGCTGTTGGGGCCATCCGCAAAGGGATCGTAGATTCGGTACTCCCCGAGGCCCCCCTTCCGGTAGAAGACGACCCGAAAGTCGGTCTTGAAGCCCAGTCTCGGCTGACTGCGGTAGGTCCAGACCTCCATGGGGTAGAGAATACTCCCGTCGATGGTCTCACGGTTCTCCGGTTCCCCTAAAATGATGTACATTCTACCCCGGTCCGTCTTCCATCCCTCCCGGGGGGAGCCGTGTTGAAAGTATTTGTTGGCGTAGGCGAACCTTCTCAGGTGTTCCTCTTTGTACTCGTTTTGGAGTGTCCCCGGGGTGGGATCCCTCTGTTGCCAAAAGAGCTCTATGAAATCGTCCCGCTCCCGGTCACTCCGAAGTTCCTTGAAAACGGCCTTCTCCTTCGGGGTGATGATGTACTTCGTCAGGTTGACCCACTCCAAATAGCGGGGTGCCAGGGGGAGCTCTTCCGCCAAGAGAAGGGAGGAGAAGAGAAACAGAGACACAACAAGGAGAGGATTAAAAGAGCGGCTCTTCATAGGGGAAAGTGTATCCTTCCCCTTCCGCCGAGTCAACCGCTAGCAAGAGTGAGCTTCCTCTCCGGAGGCTCCAGGCCTCACGGATCAGGAGTCTGGAAAACTGAGAAAAAGGTCGTTCAGACTCTCCCCCTTGCCGAGTGCTGTATAATGCTGAAGGACTTTTTAAGGAGTTCGATGATGAAGACGCCTCTACACTCCATGAGCGTTCACGAATTGGGCAGGCTCTTTCCGGTTCTGCTGGAAGAGTCGAACCCGAGCTGGCCCGAGCTTTACGCCTCTGAGAAGAGACGAATCCAGGGTTCTCTCGGGAGCGGAAGGATCCTGCGGATCACCCACATAGGGAGCACCTCTGTCCCTGGTCTCATCGCCAAACCGACCATCGATATCCTCCTCGAGGTCGACGGAGGGTGTAACCTTGAGGAGCTGAAGGGGATGCTTCTGGCTCAGGGGTACCTCTTCGAGGAGAAGCTCGGAAACCCTCCTCCTCACATGATGTTCATGAAGGGGTACACGGAGAGGGGGTTTCAAGGCCAGGCTTTTCACCTCCACGTTCGCTACCTGGGAGATTGGAATGAGCTCTACTTCGCCGAGTACCTTCGCTACAGCCCGGAGACGGCCGGAGAGTATGCCCGGTTGAAGAGGGTTCTAAGGGAGAGGTTTCCTAACAACCGGGAGGAGTACACCGATGGCAAGAGTGAGTTTGTCCGTCGGGTGACGGAAGAGGCCAGGGAGAGGTGGGGAGCCCTCTACCGGCCGGAGCCGTGAAGGGAGCGCGGCCTCCTCTTTTCAAGAAAGGAGAGGCCGTGAGACTCTGGACGGATCAAGAACACCCCTGGTCAGAGAAGAGGGGTGACGGGGTGCTCCTTACTCGCTGACCCTTTGAAAGGCGATGGCGGAGCTCTGATCCGAGAGTTCCGCGGTTCCCTGAAGGTGGGTGCCGAAGAGGTATCCGTAGTGGGAGAGGGCGCCATCGGGGTTTGCCTTGTAGGCTTCCTGAAACTCGGTGGCCTCTTTTCCCTCCGCCGCCAGAGTCAACATGGACATGGCTTTCTTGAACTGGTCTTCCAGTTCGGGGTTCCCTTGAATAAGCTCTTCGATGGAGACCTTCTGGGAGTTTTCGTTCCCCACCGAGATCCTCCCGTCCGAAGCGATGGTCAACTCGATCGTCTGAGTGGGGTCGATGCCGTTCTCCTTGAGCAAGGCGAAGAGAGAATCTTTGAAGGAGTCGAGCTCTTGAGTGCCTAGGGCTTCGAGATCCTCCAGAGAGACGGTCCCGTTCCGGCCGACCTTGTCTGCGAAGAGGGAGTTGAGGTCGAGCCCCCTGGCCTGGGTGGAGAGGGTTACGCTGTCGGAATCCCCCTCTTCGTCCTGAGCGATTCCCTCCAGGGCGGCGGAGGCGGAGTCGGAGGAAGTGGTTTGAAGAGCCGGAGAAACATAAGGGACGTAGTAGTGTCCCGTGATCGGATCGATAGCCATCGGATCCCTCCTGAAAGAAGATGAAACTTGTATTCAACCGCTGTGCCGCAATGCGCGGATCCGCATAAACCCGAACTCAATAGGCATTCAGACGAGGGGAACCACGGTGCCGGGGAGGAAAAGTGAGGAGGAACTCTTTTCCTGAGGGGAGTATTTTTCCGAAAGCGGGAGGGAAAAAGTTTCTCCAAAGGAGTTGAGGCCGAGCGGGAAAGCAAGAGCTGTCAGAGATCTTGACATCCTCTT
>JAMOAD010000105.1 GCA_023621955.1 Acidobacteriota bacterium | reverse complement strand
GTTCCTCAGCCGATGTCAACCCGAACCATCCCCCCCATAAACCTCAACTCTTTCTCGAACATATCCATCGGTTTCTCCTTCCAGGGTGCGTATACGTCCCCCGAGAGTGGTGGCCGCCTCCTCTGTGACCGCCGTGGATGACCCTTACCTCTTCTCCCGAATGCGGCTTGCAGAGAGTCTTCACCGAGAGTTTCCCCAGGACGGAGAACTCGTGGACGCCTTGATCTCCCTTCCCCGTGAGCTCTTTGTAGAGCCCGCCTCTCGTTTCCGAGCCTATGAGGACGAGGCCTTGCCGATTCGTTTCGGGCAGTCGATCTCCCAGCCCTACATGGTCCTCTTCATGACCCGTCTTCTCCGCCCTGAAGCGGGACTCCGGGTTCTGGAGATCGGTACCGGATCGGGTTACCAGACCGCCCTCCTGGCAAGGCTGAAGATGGAGGTCTTCTCCCTGGAGATCCTCGAGCCCCTCTACAGGGAGGCGGAGAGCCGGCTCCGCGCCCTGAACCTCATATCCGGTATCCACCTTCGTCACGGTGACGGGCGGCTCGGTTGGCCGGAGATGTCACCTTTTCAGAGGATCCTTGTCACCGCAGCACCGGCGGAGCGGGTTCCCCCCGCTCTCAGGGATCAGCTGGCGGAAGGGGGCGTTCTTGTCGCCCCAGTAGGCCCCCAGGGAGGGGCACAACACCTGAGTTTGGAGGAAAAAGTTCATGGCCGTTTTAAGAAGGTTCTCTCGATTCCTGTTCGCTTTGTTCCTCTTGTCTAACGTCTCTCTCATGGCTTCGCAGATCTTCATCCCCCTGACCCTCCCTAACGGAAAGGTCCTTCGGGTAGAGCTGGCCGTCACGGATCAGGAGAGGGCCCTAGGGCTCATGTACCGTCGTTCCCTTCCCGACGATTACGGAATGCTCTTTGTCTTCGATAGAGTGGATTATCACTCCTTCTGGATGAAGAACACCTACCTTCCTTTGGACTTGGTCTGGATCGGGCCGGACCGCCGTATCGTGGAGATTCAGCAGGGAGTCCCCCCCTGCAAGACATCGCAGTGCCCCTCTTACTTTCCGAAGGTTCCCGCTCTCTTCGTCCTCGAACTTCCCTCGGGAAAGGCCTCGTTCTACCGGCTCAAGGCAGGGGATCCTCTGGGTTTTCTTCTTCCCTGAAGGGGTTCTCAGCCCCCTCGGTATCGGACTCTTCCCCGGGAAGGTTCTCTTTATCGGGGAGGGGATCGACGCTACAAGGGAGCTCTTTCGCCCTGAAGCGAATCCTCAGAAAAGAGCCCCTACCGGGTATTTTCGCCATAGCCATGATGGCGACCAGGATTAGAATCCCCCCGGCCAAGAGGAGAAGGACTCCCGGAAGGCGTCGCTTGACAAGGTAGGAGAGGGAACTCTCGTCCTCCATCTCCTTAAGGAGTAGGGCTCTAAGCCTCTTCCCCTCCATCCTCCCTGCCAGCCCAGTCTCTTTCAGGTAACCAGACAATTCGGTGACTCCCTGGGTCCACCGCCCCTCTCGCCAGGAATCGAGGAGCTCCTTCGCCGATTCGCTCTTGCTGTACCCCTGGAGGAACCTCCTGTCCCAGGCCGAGGCCGGTCCGCTAGTAAACTCTTCTGGCCTGAGGATCAGAAGGCCCTTGGGCGCGGCACTTTCGCTCTCCCCTTCGGGAACGGCTCCGAGGAGGAGAATGTTTTCGGTGCTCCCGCTCTCAAGCGGTGCGGGGGTCTCCTTCCTCTCCACTTCAAGCTCCCACCGAAGGTTCCCCAGGGAGAGCTTCACCGAACCACTCCGCCCCTCTTCCGGGGAGACCATCCCCGCAAGGCTTTCCAGGAGACTCATCTCCGCCTCTTCCCTGTGGTGAAGAAAGAGGTCCGTCAAGGGGAAGAGCTTCTTGGGAAGGACGAGCAGACCACCCTCTCCCTGGACGGCCCACCCCTCTTCGCTTCTCTTCCTCTCGAGATCAACCTCTCCCCGGGTCGTCTTCAGACGGAGCAGGGCGGTAAAGGACGAGGAGACCCGGACGAGTCGGGGCAAGGCCCGTAGCTCAGCCTCGCAGAGAGGGCTCCGCTGGCAGAGAAGCGCGGGAGAGAGAAGAAGGAGGAGAAGGAATCTGATAAGGGCTCTCTCAACCATGCCACTCCCTCCAGAGAAGGTCGTCCCCCTGAAGGAGGAAGCTCCTTTCTCCCTTCAGGACCCGTTTGAGCGGGAAGGGGAGGACCGTTTTCACGGGTGTTCCCCCATCCTTGAGCAAGAGGATCTCCCGCTTGTAGAAGAGATAGAGCCTTCCATCTTCTCTCTTCGCGTCCACCAGATCTTTTCCCCCCTGAGGAGGAAGTGGGTAAAGCCTCTTCTCTTCGCCTTCCACGACAAGATTCTCCCCGGAGAAGGAGAGAAGACCTGGGGAGTAGAGGTTTCGAAGGACCTTCGCAGGGTCGTCGACGACCATCAGCTCCACCCTCAGGGGAGTTTCCAGGGGGTGGAGGCGAAGCACTCCCTGGGGGGAGCGGAAGAGGAGCTCCCTTCCCCCTCCTTGGGGTAGAGGTTCCAAGGGGAAGAGTGCTGCAGGAAGGTAGTGGGTTCGTTCCTCCGAAAGGGCCGTCAGGACGAGCCAAGGGAGAGGCCCGGCCTCTTCCAGCCGGAAGAGGGCGATTCTCTTCTCCCCCTTTCGGTAGAGAACGATCCCCTGGCCGAAGGGAAAGAGCCCGTCATAGGGCCCGTCCAGAGCGACCACTTCCCTCTTCTTCCCCTGTCTGTTGTAGACAAC
>JAMOAD010000042.1 GCA_023621955.1 Acidobacteriota bacterium | reverse complement strand
CTTCCCGATTGGGCCTTCAAGGGGACCAACAAGGGGATCGCCCTTCAGAACTTCTTCTCCTCGGTGAGAGACGTAGGCCGGGCCCCCTTGAACACGCGTTACACCCCTCCGGAGGTGCGGAACGTTGCCGGCGTCTACCAGGGGGATGGTTCTCTGAGCCTCTCCTGGAGTTCCACGATCTGGAGCGACCTCGGCCACGTCTGGGGTGACTGGGGGGAGTTCTCCCTCCACCGAATCTACCGAGGACCCGGGCCGGACTTCACCCTCTCCCAGGCGACCCTGGTGGGGGAGACCGTGGAGAGCCTCTACTCCATCGCCTCTCCCGGCGCCTGGTACTACAAGGTCCTGAGCGTGAACAAGAGCGGCCAAGAGGGTCCCCTCTCTTCCACGTGGGCCGGCTCTCAGAGCCCTTACCTGAAGGTCGATAAGACGCTTGTGGAGCGGGTGTGGGTCAAGGGGACGGTCTCCAACCTCGCCGGAGGGACCCTGGCCTGGCAGGTCACGGGAGCGCCGTCATGGCTTTCGGTGACCCCAACGGGAGCATCTGCTCCGGGAGCCTTCTCTGTGGCCTTTCTTCCCTCGGCGCTCTCCCCCGGGAGCTACCAAGCTGTTCTCACAGTCACCTCCGGGGGCTCCCTGAACTCTCCTCAGAGTGTCACGGTCTCCCTTCGGGTGGTCGATTCCTCCGGCCTCGCCCTCAGCAAGGGGAGCCTCGCCTTCGGGGTTACACCGGGGACGAAGACCTCCTCCCAGAGTGTCCTGCTCTCCGGCGCCTCCCTCTGGACGGCCCGGAGCTCCTCCTCCTGGCTCTCCGTGACCCCCGGCTCCGGCGACGGTCCCGCGGTGCTGACGGTCTCCGTGAACCCCGAAGGGCTCGCCCCGGGAAGCTACACCGGCAGTGTCACCGTAGAGGATCTCTACGCCCCAGGCTCTCCGGTTACGCTCAACGTCTCCCTCAGGGTCTACGCCGCGAACAAGTCGACCAAGCCCTTCGGCTCCTTCGACACCCCCGCCACGGCGAGCACTGTCCGCAGTAGCATTCCCGTGACGGGATGGGCCTTAGACGATCTGGAGGTCGTCTCGGTGAAGGTCTACCGGGAGGAGGGGAGCGGTTTGGCCTATGTGGCGGACGCCCTCTTCATCGATGGAGCCAGGCCCGACGTGGAGGCCGCCTATTCCGGTTATCCCCTCAACAGTCGGGGAGGGTGGGGGGTCATGCTGTTGACCAACTTTCTCCCCTACGGGGACGGGGTCTACAAGATCCATGCCCTGGCTGTGGACAAGGAGGGGAACACCACCGACCTGGGGACGAAGACCATCACCGTGGACAACGCCCACGCCGCCGAGCCCTTCGGGGCGATCGACACTCCCGCCCAGGGGGAGACCGTTTCCGGGAAGGGGTACGTCAACTTCGGATGGGCCCTCACCCCCTCTCCCTATCTGGTCCCCACCGACGGTCACACCATCAACGTCTGGGTGGACGGCGCTCCCCTGGGCCGTCCGGTCTACAACAACTACCGGCAGGACATCGCCGACCTCTTCCCCGGGTACGGCAACAGCAACGGGGCCGTAGGCTACTTCTTCCTGGACACCACCAAGTACGCGGACGGCCTCCACTCCATCGCCTGGAGCGTCGTGGACGACGGGGGGCGAGAGACCGGCGTCGGAAGCCGTTACTTCCGGATCCAGAACGCCCTCTCTCCTGGGGCTCGGTGGGTCTCCTCCCCCGTTCAGGTTGCTTCCGGTTCCTTCCGAAGAGGGGCTACCGCCCGGATCTTCCGGGGGTATCGCCCAGTGGAGGCGGCGGGGCGGAGAGAGCCCGACGGGGGGCTCCGGATCGGTGTCGGGATCAACGAGCCTCTGAGGCTGGAGCTCGGAACCCCAGGGACCTACAGCGGCCGCCAGAGGGTGGGCGATGAGTTCAGGCCCCTGCCGGTGGGTTCTCGGCTCGATTCTGAGAGGGGTCTCTTCACCTGGCTTCCGGGTCCGGGCTTTCTGGGGGAGTACAGGCTGGAGTTTCTCTCCTCCCAGGGCGAGCTCTTCCAGGTGGTCGTAGAGGTCTCTCCGGAGAGAAACGA
>JAMOAD010000344.1 GCA_023621955.1 Acidobacteriota bacterium | reverse complement strand
AGGGACACTCCTTTTAAGTCTGGTGGATGACAAAACTTTCCAACGGAGAAGCTCGGTTCGGTCCAGGGAGAGAACTGGGAACCTTCGAAAGCTCGCCAAACCTACAAGGCCTACAAGGGACACTCCTTTTAAGTCCGGTAACGTCCCGGAATCAGGCCCCAGCCTTCCAAAAGATCCGGTTAAAGACGGCCCTCCCACTCCCGGAGAAACCTCTCCAGGAAGAGTTCCATGAAACGGTGCCGCTCCTGGGCCATCCTTCTCGCCGAAGCCGTGTTCATCCGGTCCCTGAGGAGGAGAAGCTTCTCGTAGAAGTGGTTGATCGTCGCCCCCCTGGAGGAGCGGTAGCTGTCGAAGTCCCCGTGAAGGACCGGAGGGTCGTCGGGATCGTAGAGGAGCCTTCCCCGGCTTCCTCCGAAGGCGAAAGCTCGGGCTATGCCGATGGCGCCGATCGCGTCGAGCCTGTCGGCATCCTGAACGACCGCCCCTTCCACTGAGGAGACCGGGGTCGCCACTCCGGCCCCCTGGAAGGAGACCTCCTCGACGATGGTCCGGACTCTCCGAATCTCCGCCTCCTCCATCCCCACACTCTGGCAAACCTCCTGAAGGCTCTCCCCGGGCCGGATCTCCCGCTTGTGGTCTTCCAGGTCGTGAAGAAGCGCCGAGGCTTCCACGAGAGAGGGGTCGGCACCCTCCTCAGCGGCCAGTTTCAAGGCAATGGCCCTGACCCGATCCAGATGGAACCAGTCGTGCCCGGAGGAATCACCGGCGAAGATCTCCCGGACTTTCTTCTCCAGCTCCGGGAGAACCTTGGGGGAGATCAAAGGGGGAACCCGTCGGCGGAGAGGATCTTCTCGAAAGGGATCGAACGGTAGGGTTTCCCGGCCTTGAGGATTTTCAGGCTCTCGCCCTCCCGGAACAGGGCCAAGGGGTCGGCCCCCTGACGGCTGAGAACCCACCGTAACTCCGGATACCGCCTCAGAGAGGCCCAAAGGGAAAGGAGGGAGAGCCTGTTGATGAAGAGGCAGAAATCGGGGGTATAGAACTCCCGCCCCGTGCTTCTCCGGTAATCCGCCAAACCTGCCTGGCAAAGGTTGCAGAAGGATAAGAGGTCGAGACACCCCTGGCACCTCTCATGATGGGGAAGGAAGTTCTCCCGGAAAAAGCCTTCGTACTCCTCCAGGCTTCCCACGCTTCTGGCCGGATCGTGATCGGAACAGTAGTGGGTCACGTAGCAGTCGGTCCACCGCCCGTTGGGAAGAAGGGTGAGGCCGCTTCCCGCACAGCTCCAATCCCCTCTGAGAGAGGAGAGAACCGATCCCCTCTGCCGGGAGAGCTCCCAAAGGTCCCGCCCCTTCTCTTCCGCCCAGAGCAGAAAGTCCCGGTATCCCCGAAGAATCGCCTCCAGAGTCTCCTCACTGTACTCCCTCTTGATGGGCCGAAAGGTGAAGGGAGAGGTGGGGTCCAGCTCCAGGAGAGCCTTGAAGTTCTCCAACAACGCCCCCCCGTTCTCCGGGGTCAAGCAGGCCGCCAGTTTGACATGGAGTTTCCCTCCGCTCCTCTGGGCGCGACTGTGGAGCCATCGAAAGTGGTCCACCGTCTCCGGCCAGTTTCCCCGGTTCCTCTCAGAGAGAGGACCATCGGCAGAAACAAGCATGTAAACGGGGGTCTCGCTTGTTTCCATGATCTCGACGACCTCCTCCGCCCCGGGAGTTCCGGGGGAGGCGAAGAGGAAGAGAGGGACCTGGAGCCTTCGGTTGTTCAGGTCAACGATCCACCGGAAGAGGTCGGGGTGGAGAAAGCTCTCTCCTGCGCCGATCTCGATTCCCGAAAAGGTGTACCTCTCCGCCGCCTTCTCGATCAGGGGAGCCGCCTTCAGCGGATCCAGGAGAAGGTTCTCCCACTCTCCGTACCTGGAGGAGTTCTTCACCGCACAGTAGTCACACCTGTGGGGACAACGGTAACCAAAGACGACCTTGAGAACCCTTGTCCCTTTCAAACAGCCAGGGTTGGCCATGGGAGGTTACTTCCAGCGGTTACAGAGCCCGATTCCCTCGGTATCCTCGAAACCATCCTTGGTACTTCCGCACATGGGGCAGGTCCAGGTGTCCGGAAACTCGGAGAAGGGTGTCTTCGGGGGAAGGCCGGTCTCCATGATTAGGGTTTCGGCCTCTTCATCGTACTGAAAACCACAAGTCTGACAGAGAAATTTTGCCATTGGGGCCTCCTGACAACCCTTGGATATACCAGAAAGGGCGCCTTCCGGTCAAGAGTCGAGAGCCTTGACACCCTCCGAAAAAGGACTATCTTTTCTTCATGGCACGGTTTTTCCTCTCTTTCCTCCTCTTCCTTCCCCTGGCCGCCTGCTCCCTTCCGGATATCCCCTTAGGGGAGATCTCCGAAAAGACCTTCGCCCTGGTCAACGCCGAGAGAACAAAGGCCGGGTTGCCACCGCTCAAGAAGGAGAACCGTTTGGAGAGAATCGCCTTACGCCACAGCGAAAAGATGGCCTCGGAAGGCCGTTTGTCCCACCGCTTCCCCGACTACCCTGAACTCAGGGAGCGACTCTTCGCCGAAGGGCTGACCTTTACAGCCTTCGCTGAGAACGTCGCCCTCTCCTCCGAGCGAAGTCCGGAAAGGGTCCACCAAGGCTTCATGGACTCCCCTTCCCACAGGGCCAACCTCCTGAACCCCTCCTACAACGCCATCGGGGTCGGCGTCTCCCTCGACGGGGAAGGCGACTTGTACATCACCGAAATCTTCCTCGCCCTCACCCCCTCCCCTTGACCCTTCCCTCCCTTTCCTCTATCTTCTCCTATGGCCTTCTCCCTCTGCACCTTCTGCTCCTCTTCCGAAAAGATCGACCCCCTCTTCTTCGACCACTCCCGTAGGGTGGGCGAGCTCATCGGCTCCGAGGGGATGGAGTTGGTCTACGGTGGCGCCTCCTGCGGCCTCATGGGGGAGGTGGCCCGTTACGCCCGTCGGGGGGGAGCCAGGGTGACGGGAATCATTCCCGAAAAGCTTCTCCCCAAAAGCATCGGTCCCCAAGAGGTGGACGAGTTGATCATCACCAAGGATATGGCCTCCCGGAAGGCGGAGATGGAGAGGCGGGCCGACGGTTTTCTCGTCCTCCCCGGTGGTTTCGGGACCCTTGAAGAGGCCCTGGAAGTTATGACCCTCAAGCAGTTGGGGTACCACTCCAAGCCTATCGTCTTCCTGAACATCCGGAACTTCTTCTCGCCCCTGCTAGACCTCTTCGAGGGGTTCTACAGGGAGAGGTTCGCCAAGGAAGAGTACCGGAGACTCTACGCGGTCTTCACCGATTCCGAGAGTCTCTTCACCTACCTGAAAAGCTACGTTCCTGAGGTCCTTCCCCAGAAGTGGTAAGGGAAACCCTCCCGAGCGGTTCTAGCGCCTAGGCCTTAAATACCCTTGGGAGGGGCCGTTTTCAAAGCCCCTAAGAGAGTGAACGGGAGAAGGCCGCTCTCCCTTGGAAGGGAGAGGGGCCTCCGGTCTCAGGCTCCCGCCCGAGACCGGAGGGGGAAAACTTATTTAAAGAGTTCCATACCGGAGAATTCCCGGTAGGGATCGAAGCTCTTCAGAATCTTATGATCGTCCTCGGAGAGTCTCTTGAGAACGATTCGGGCGGTCAGTTCACCCATCCCTGGGCCTAACATGTAGCCTTGGCCGCAGGCGCCGATGTTGTTGACGAAGTTGACATACTCCCGGCTCTCTCCGACCAGGGGGAACCCGTCGGGGGTGTTGGGGTATTGTCCCCTCCAAGAACGGCGGACCCGAAGCTGGGCCAACCGCGGGTAGAGCTCCACCATCCTCTTGGCGACCAGGGGGAAGTACTCCGAGGTGTTGTCGTTGTCAACGCCCAGAATAGCGGGCTCCGGAGTAATGCAGAAGACGACCTGCCCCTCGTTGTTCTGGTAGAAGTAGTAGTTCAGCGAGCGCGGACCCGGGCGCATATCGACGATCATCGGTCCCAGAAACCGTTCCACCGGCTCCGTGATGGCGGCCTCGTGGTTGTCGGGCATGACCGGGAGGTTGAGACCGATCATCTTCCCGATGTCCGCGGCGTAGGCCCCGGCGGCGTTAACGACGGTGCCGGCGGAGTAAGAGCCCTTGTCCGTGACAACCTCCACGATCCGGTTCCCTTCGGTCTTCATGGCGGTGACCCTCTCGTGAAACCGGTACTCCGCGCCCTTCTTCAGGCTCTTAAAGTAGAAGGCGTTCGTAGAAAGGAGAGGGGAGGCGCTTCCATCCTCGGGAGAGAAGGTCGAACCCCTCAGCCCCTCCATCCGGATGCCTGGGGCCAAGACGCTGAGCTCCTCCGGGGAGATCCATCGGATGTTGAGACCGTGGGAGAGTTGGATCTTCATCAGATCCTTCAGCTTCTTCTCGTCCTTCTCGTTGTAGGCAGGGTAGGCGTAACCGTTGCTGAGCCAGCCGATATCATCACCGTTCTTCTCTTTCCAGGTGGAGAAGATCTCAATACTCCTCTGGCAGACCTTGATCTTGCCGTAGTCGGAGTGGGTGGCCCGGATTCCTCCGATAGCCTTCTTGTTGCTGAGTTGACCGACCGATGCGTTCGGCTCTATGACGAGAACCGACGCCCCCGACTCCGCCAGGGCCAGAGCGGTAGGAACTCCCAGGGAGCCGGCTCCGATAACGATTACGTCGTAGTGTTTCTGCGTCATCTTTCGCCTCCTTCTTTCATGCCTGCGAAGACGCCCAGGGGGACCTCGACGAAGAGGGGCCTCTTGGTATTGGAAGTCACCTCTTCCAGGGGGACTCCCTCCTCACGGAAAAGCTGTTTGACCATGAGCTCACAAGTCTTGCTTCCACAGGAGCCCATGCCGGCCCTTGTAACGGCCTTGATCTGGTTGATGTCCCTCACGCCCTGCCGGATCAGCTCCCTGACCTCTTTGACCTTCACCCTCTCGCAGAGGCAGAGGAAACTGTCATCGGGGGTTCTCTCTGGCATCACGACCTTCTCGAGGGGCTGAGAGGCCTCTTCATCCTGGATACGGAAGGAGACGACCCTCTTGGCGATCTCACGGGGGACGCGGATCTTCACGAGCTGGGTCTTGATCTTGCTGTTGCTCTGGACCGTGGAGACTTCGAACTCTCCCAAGAGGTTCCCGTCGATATCCACGCACTTCACACTCTCACCGACCTTCACAGGGTAGTTGAAGACCTCGTAGGGCACGGTGACCTCCGGAGTCTCAGGGTCCTTCCTGTAGTCTACCAGGGTGATGGCCAGACCTGGGCAGATCAGGACGCACTGGCCGCAGCCGATGCACTCGCCGTTAAAGACCGGCAACCCCATGAGGGTTCCATCTTTCGTGGAGATCGATTTCTTGGGACAGACCGTCGTGCAGGGGTTGCAGGGGATCTCCTGGAGACAGTGGATGTTGGGCATGACCCCCTCTTCAACCTCCGAGAAGGTCTGGGGCTGAACGGCTCCTGGGTGGGACTTGAGAACCTGGGCCTTCTTGTACCACTCCTCGGGGACTTCCCCGGTAGGGGCGCCGAGGAATCTGGCAACCTTCAACCCGGCGATCTTGCCGTTGAACATGGCCGAAGAGGCTTCGGCTATCTCCAGGGCGTCGCCGGCGGCGAAGACCGGAATCCCTGCCTTCTCCGTCTCCGAGGTAAACTCATCGATAGAGTTGAGGCCTACGGCGATGAGCAGGGTGTCGCAGGCAAAGGTCTTCTCCGTGCCGGGGATCGGCCGGAACCGCTCATCCACCTTGACGATGGTCACCGACTCCAGAGTCTCCTTCCCGTTGGCGGAGAGAACGGTGTGGGATGTATAGATCGGAATACCAAGCCTCTTGATCTTATCGGCATGGACCTTGTACCCTCCACACTGGGGGAGGGCCTCCACGAGACCGGCGACCGGGATACCCGCCTGGAGGGCGTGGTAACCGGCGATGAGGCCGACGTTCCCGCCGCCCACGATGAAGAGGCGTTGGGAGGGTCTCACCAGGTCACGGTTGACAAGGGTCTGGAAGGCACCGGCTCCGTAGATACCGGGAAGGTGGTTCCCAGGAAAGCGGAGGAACTTCTCCCTGGCTCCGGCGGCGTTCAGGATGGTCTGGGGCTTGACGAGTTTATACTCTCCGGCCTTGAGAATCCCGACCTTCTTGTCTTTGAAGACAAAGAGGACGGTGCTGTCGGTCCAAACGGTCAAGTTAGGGTTCTCGCCCGCCTCTTGGGCCAGCTGGCGGCCGATCTGATTCCCCCTTGTTCCGGCGTGGGAGTCTTCGACGGAACCGAAGAACTTATGGGTCTGGAGGACCAGCTTCCCACCCAACTCGTTCTTGTCGTCCACGATCAGAGCCTTGATCCCGAATCGGGCCATCTCCAAGGCGGCGGAGAGGCCGGCGGGACCACCGCCGATGATGAGAACGGGGACCTCGATCTCCTCTATGTCTTGAATCTCCGCGCCCGCGACTGCCTCAGGGAGACGCGGAAGGCCATCCACGCTTTCAACGACCATGTTGCTTTTTACGGCGGTCATACAGGATTTGACGGGAAGGCCGTTGGCCAGAACGAGACACTTGGAGCACTGCCCGTTGGCGCAGAAGATACCTTGACCTGTACCGTCCTTGTGGTGGTGACCGAAGACCTTGACCCCGTTGGCCACCAGGGCCGACGAGATCATCTCTCCCTTACGGGCCTTCATGGGCGTCTTGTTCCAGTAGAAGACAACCTCTGATGGCTCGGGAACAGAGAGGACAGGATGCTCGGTGATACGGTTTGTTATCATCTTTTAGACTCCTTTCCCAAGGGCTGAACCCTCCCGATGGGGTACGGCCGGAGAGAGGCTTGGCCCTTCTCCGGTCATCCTTATAATTCTTACCATACCCAAACCGGGGAGTCAATATTTAGTAAAAGAAAAAACTGTTTTATCTTGACAAACATTTTCTTTTAAGGATAATATCCATAGGATGTCAAAAAAAGAAGGGGATTTTTCAACTTTAATAAACGAGAAGAGGGGGGCGCATTTCCGCCGGGAGATCCGCGATTTCTTCCCCCTCTCCGCCAAAGACAGAGAGATTCTCTACAACCTGAGCCTGAACTCGCGGATGAACTTCACCCACCTGGCCGAACTCAGCGGCCTCTCCAAGCAGGTTGTCAGCTATAGGATCAAACAGATGGAGAACCGGGGGGTGATCCGAGGGTACCAGGCCATACCGAACGTCGCCTTGCTGGGGAAGACCCACTACAGGGTCTTCATCAAGTACGGTTCCCTGGACGACGCCACGGAGATGAAGCTGGTAGAGAGACTTCAAGCCATTCCCGAGGTCTCTTGGCTGACCCTCCTCTCGGGAGACTTCGATCTGGAGTTTGTCGTCTGGGCCGACAACGTGCTCGCCTTCGAACGCGTCTACGATGGAATCATGGCCGAGTTTGGAGGTCACTTCCACGAGAAATACTTCTCCTTGGGCACCCGTGTGGAGTACCTGCCTCTCCGCTTCCTCAGGGACGAGGAGTCTCCGGCGCCTTCCATGATCTTCGGCGGTGACTTCGACCGCAGAGAGCTCCGCCCCTGGGAGAAATCCCTCCTTCTCCACCTCAACCGCAACGGTCGCCTCTCCTACCGGGAGCTCGCCAAGATGTGCTCCCTCTCGGAGAAAGCCGTCAAGGAAGGGATCGAAACGCTCACGGAATCGGGGATTCTCCTCGGCTTCGGCATCAAGATCAACCCGGGGCTGATCGGATACACCTACAGAAAGGTCTTCCTCCAGCTCTCCGACCCCTCCCCGAAGACGGTCGAGCTCCTCGCCGAGACCCTGAGGAGAGAGAAGAGTGTCCTCTTCCTCGTCAAAACCATCGGCCCCTACGACTTCGAGTTCGAGCTAATTCATGCGCCGCTTCAGGGCCAAGTTCTCCCAAAAGCTCAAGGCTTTCCAGACGGTCATCTCCTACGATGAGCTCAAGTTCGGAGAGCTCTCCTTCTGACGCCCGTCGGTTTCCGCGCCCTGCCACCACCGCCCTTTTTCCCCGCCAATATAGACGTCCTCTTCGGATCTGGAGAGGGGGAACAAAACTCTTCCCACTTCGGCCTTCCTCTTCTTCTCAACCCGGCCTAACCCATCTAGCGAGCGAAAGGTGCAACCCCGCAAGGGTAGCGGCCGCTTTCTCCTCCTCTCCCCCTCCGCTTCATGGTATAGTGGAAGATCTTCAGCAGAGGAGGTGCTTCCATGGAGGAGAAGATCGGCTGTTGCGGAATCCAGTGTCTTCAGTGCCCGGCCTTCATCGCCACGAAGAATCAGGATCAGGAACTCCGAAAAAAGACGGCCCAAGAGTGGTCGGCCATGTTCAAAGCGGAGATCCGACCCGAGGACATTCTTTGCATCGGATGTTGGAGCGACAAGGAGCCTATC
>JAMOAD010000092.1 GCA_023621955.1 Acidobacteriota bacterium | reverse complement strand
GAAGCAGGTTGTTGTGCAGGTGGAGGTTCCGCTTCTCTCCCGGGTGAACGACGTACCTGGGAACGTTGTAGGCGTACCGAACCATGTTGGGGCCAACACCGAAGAGGGGCTTGTCTTGGATCATCTTCACCCCTTTCTTCACCATGACGATCCGGTCCTGGAAGGTGACGTCTTTCCAGTTGGTGAAAGAGAGGAGCCTCGCTTTCAAAGGCCCCGGCGAGAAGAGGAAGAGGACGACCAGGACTGCCACGACTCCGAGGGCAACCTTCGGACGCCTGAGAAGGGCCCAGAGAACGAGGGCGGCGGCGAATCCCAACCAAGCCGACCGTGTGAGGGTCAAGAGGAGGGAGACCGTGGAAGGGATCGCCAAGAGGAGGAAGAGTCTCCTCTTCTCCCGGAAGAAGAGGACCCACCCCCAAAGGGAGGCCATCATCATGAGGCCGGCCTGAGTCATGTAGTGGCTCTCGAAGCCGACGACTCGAACGGAAGAGGAGAGTCCGATTCCCTTCAGAAACTGAAAGAGGGAGTAGAGGGAAGAGAAGAGAACCGCTCCCGAGAGGAACCGAAGGGTCCACCTCTCCCGCCTCTCATCCTCCGGGATTGAGGCGAGAAAGAAGGGAACCCCCAGGAGAAGGAAGAGCTCCTTCAGATCGTAGAGGCTTGTAAGGGGTTGATAGGAGAAGAGGGCCGAGAGAATCGACCAGAGGGCGTAAAGGAGGAGGAAGAGGGTCCACTTCGGTTTGGGGAAGGAGAGTTCTCCTCTGCAGACTCCTACGAGCCAAACCACCATTCCCCCATAGAGGAGAACCTGAGAGAGGGAGGTGGAGAGGAAGAGAGCCGCCGGGGTCAAGAGCACCAACCATGGGAGAATCCGCTTAAACCTTTCCACTGAGAAGAGCCCCCTCCAGGGCGTTGAGAACCTCTTCGGGAAGAATCGTCCTGTGACAACGGAAATCACCCGGAGAACACTCCCTCTGCCGGCAAGGACGGCACGGCTCAGGCCTCTCCAGAATCGTCACCCTCTCCTTTCTCCAGGGTCCCGAGATCTGGGGGAGGTTGGGGCCGAAGAGTGCGACGATGGGAGTGTCCGTCGCCGCCGCTATATGCATGGGACCGCTGTCGGCGCCGAAGAAGGCTCTGCACTTGTCGATGAGGGAGTAGAGTCCGCTCAGATCGAGCTTCCCCGTCCAATCCCCTATCATCCCTGGGGAGAGAGATGCCAGCTTTCCGCCTCTCTCACGGTCCTCCCTCCCTCCTAAGAGTTGGGGGGACCACCCTCTCTCCACCATCCCTTCCAACAGAGAAGTGAAACGGTCCTCTCCCCAATCCCTGAAGCGGTTTCCTGAGCCGATATGGACGGCCACGGGGGTTCCCTCAAAGCGGGCAAGGCCCTCCTTCACAGTAGAGTCGACCTCCTGCCTCACCGGGGGAAGGATGAGCCTGGAAGGAGCCTCTCCTCCGTAGCCAACGGCTCTCACCAGGTTCAACTGACTCTCCGTGGAGTGAAGAATCCGTCCCGGCACAGAGCGTTCAACCTTAAAATCGTAGACGGCGGAGCGGTGTCGGTTCTTATACCCAACCTTAACCTTCCCCTTCAGGAAGAGGGTCAGCCAAGCCGAACGGGGCCCCCCATGAAAATCGATGATCAGATCCCAAGGTTGTGAGGGAATCTTCGCCAGAGAGGCCCTGAGGCCATCCTGGGGGGAGAGGATCGAAACCCCGTCGATATGGGGGTGGCCTTCCACGAGAGAGCGGAAGGGTTCCTCAGCGCAGTAATGGATATACGCTTCCGGGAAGAGGAGACGAAGGGCCTCGACGGCGGGAAGAGAGAGGGCGATATCCCCCATCTTCCGGAGACGGAGGGCGAGAATCCGCAACTACTTCTCCTCCTTCCCCTCTTCCTTTGTCTCAGCTTCGTCGATGAGCATCACGGGGATTCCCTCCCGAACGGGATAGATTCTCCCGCATTGAACGCACTGAAGGCCTTCTCCCTCCCGGACTTCACGAACCTCCGCCTTACAGAGAGGACAGGCAAGAATCTCCAAGAGTTCTTTGTCGATGGACATTTTTGCTCCCACCCCGGTTCCGACCCGGGGAGCAGTTCCCGGGAGGGGAAAACCCCTCCCGGGAGTCACCGTTTATTTCTGCATCTTCTTGACAGTTTCGATCAAGGCAGGAACGCCGTTGGCCGTAGCGCCTTCGGGGTCCATGGTCATATACTTGTTCAGGTTCTCAAGGGTCTTGGGAAGGTTGTTGACGTTCAAGTAGGCATAACCCAGCTTCAGGACCGGGAGAGACCAGTCCGGCTTGATCTTGGCGGCCATCTCGTAGTAAGCGATCGCCTCCTCAGTCTTCATGGCGTTGAAGAAGATTTCACCAACGTTGTAGGCAAGAATCTCGTCATCTGGGGTGATCGCCAAGGCCTCCTTAAAATAGTTCTGGGCCTTTTCGAAATCCTGCTTCTTCATGTAGGCATCCCCCATGGCGGAGAGGGCCTTGGTGCGAAGCGAGTTGTCCTTGACGCTTTCTTGGGTCTTGTCCAGAACCTTCTGATACTCCGCGATGGCCTTGTCAAGATCTCCGAGCTCCTTGTAGCAGTTCCCGATCCCCAGGCTGACCATGAAGGCTTCCGGATGCTTGGTGAGGAACTGTTGAAAAACCGTCAACGCCTCATCGTACTTCTTCTCCGTGAAGAGTTGGTTGGCCTGGTCAAAGAGCTTGAGGGATTCCTCATCTTCAATCACCGGTTTTGGACCCTGCTGGGAGACCTTCATCACAATCTTCAACGTCGGATTGACTGACAGCTGCTTGACGTCGTATTCCACATAGTTAGGAACATAGTTATCCTTCATAGCGGTGAAGCGCCACTTTCCGGATCCGATGGCGATGATCGACCAGGTTCCCTTCTTGTCGGTCAGGGCGTCACGAAGGATCTCACCGCTCTGTCCTCCCTGAAGAAACTCGGCCTTGATCTTCACTCCTTCGATCGGCTTGCCGTACTCGTCTTCGACTATTCCGTTCACCCTCCCTTTGCCTCGTCCGGCCTGGGCCATCATCAAGGAGCCAGCAAAGGCCAGAAGAACGGCAACCAAGAGGATTGTTTTCACTCTTTTCATGATCAACCTCCTAATTTTTACAGCGCTCTACCTTTATGGGATGATACAAGAGAGAGGATCGGAGAGCAAGCCCCCCGGGAAACTCTCCCCTCATATCTTCAACTTCATGACCTTCTTCACCCGGGTGTCCGCCTTCAGGTTTTCAATCTCAACAGTCAAATGGTAAGCCCCCGGTTCGAGGGTGACCTCTCTCTCGATGGTGTACACCCCTTGAACCCTTCGGATCTCTTCCTCCGTGACGGAGAGGGGATACTCTTGCTGGATTGTCCAAAACCGCTTCTGGTCATCCTCGGACGAGGCGGTCAAGATCAGTTTCAACTCCGTCTTCAGCAGACCGTTCTCTTTCGCCAACCAGATACTCTTATAGGGAAGTTCTATATGAAGAAGCACCTTGTCGTTGCCGAGGCGTTTTAACCCGACCTTGAACTCCGCCAACTTCTCCTCGACCGGCAACCCTTTCTTGATCGAAATCTGGGCCTTGTTGATCTCCGTGATGTGCCTGGCGCTGAGAGGTTCCAACTTGTAGACGCCGCTGCGGCTGGAATCCACGAAGATGATCGGAAAGAAGCCGTAATACCAGATCTCCACAGGAGGCTCGTAGAAGCTGTAACCTGTAGGGTAAACCTGGCGTTGGTCGGGAGGGCCGAAGAGAACGTAGGTTTTCCCCCGATCGGTGAGCCATCCGGCGGTCTTACTCCCTTCGACGAAGGTGTGGTTCGCCTCGGCGATCCTCTTAAAATACTCTGTCTTCATCTCGTTGTCGGGGGTCAAGGGGTCGGGGTCCCTTTTCTTCCAGAACTCCTCGATAAACTCCCCTCTCTTCTCCGGAGGAAGAGCCTTGAACTGCTTTTTCTCGTTGTTCGTAATGATATAGCGGACCGTCGAGAGAAACTCTTTATCCTCGGAGGAGTACTGGTTGAGGACGCCCCCACCTCCACAACCGGTGGTCACAAACGAGAGAAGGAAGAGGCCTCCCCCCACTAAAAAGACACGCATGAACGTTTTCATGGTTTCTTCGTCGTCTCCTTCGCCGTCTTTACCATCCCTCTTGCTTTCGTGAGAGCCGCCGAGACATCGGGCTGGTCAGGTTTGAGCTGAAGAGATTTTTCCCACGCCTCCGCCGCGTCCTCGTAGAGAGCGATGCGGGAGGCACACTCCCCGATGTCGTTGAGAATCTCCACAACGTTGAGGTTTGTCCCGTAGTGGGAGAGGTAGGCCTTGTAATAGTCCATGGCCTCCTTGTACTCGCCGAGACTCTGGCAGGCCCGCCCGACCAACGCGTTAAAGGCGTACTTCCCTTCAATCTTCAGGAAGGGAAGGCCTATCTCTTTGATCTTCCCGTACTCTTTCTTCAGGAAGAGGACCCTCGCATAGTCCATGGCGAAGCGCTCTTCCGTCGGCCTGGCGAAGTACGCCCGGGAGAGAAAATCGACGGCCTGATCGACCCGCTGTGTGTTCAGGTACTGGTTGCCCAAGTCGTTCAGATAGCCTGGATCCTCGGGGGATGCGAAGAGGGCGTAAACCGAAGCCCGAGAAATCGTGGTAAGGGGAGAGATCATCACCTCGCTCTTGCCGGTGTCGAGAACTCTACCGGAGGCATCTTCGAGGGACACTTCCATGTTGTAGTAAGCGGTGGGAAACTGAGCGGGAGAGAAGATCTCCCAAACATAGGGAAGGGTCTTGTAGTCGGAGATTCTCTTCTTCTGGTCCAACACAACATTTTTCACTCTGTCGACGATTCTGTAGTGCAGAAAGCCACTCTCCTTCAGGCTGTCGCCGACATAGAGCAATTGAAAAGTCAGGTAGATCTGATCCTTGGGAGTAAAGTCCCCACGGGGGGAAACGCTGACCTGCTTGTCCTGGACCAGGAAAGGTTTGCTCTTTCCCGAATACTTACTCGCCTCGACGACCCGGTAGCCGACCACAGGGGTCGAGAGGCTGGGGCCCTCCTGGGGATCGGGAACGGTGATCTTGACCTCGAAGGTCGTAAACTCTTTAGAAACGGTGTTTTTGAAGAGAACGTTCAGAGTGTAATGCCCGGGGATCGCGGGGAAGAGGTCCTGAAAGCTGAAAGGATGCGCCTTCAGCTTCTTGGCCTGCTCTTCGTCGAACTTCACGGGGATGTTCCTGTCAAAGTGGAACACCGAACGGTTCTTCTCGTTGAGGAGGTTGCCCACGATGTCGATATTCGTATAGTAAGTAGAACCGTACTGTTCCACCGAAAGTTTCGCAGGCTCAATGAGGTAGTGAACGAAGGGTCGACCCTGACCGTCCAGGACGATGGCGGCCATCCCTTGACTCTCTACATAGTTTGTCGTGTAGTCGACCTCAACCACGTCTTTGTAGCGGAGAAGCTTCTCCGCATAGGTGTCTTTGACCTTAACGATAGGGGCGATGGGGATCTTTTGGGTCAGGAGGATCTCCGAAGCGATCGATGGGGTCATGATATCTCTGGCCTCATCGGGAATGAGGGAGAGGGAAATCCGAGCCACCGTGGGATCTATCTCGAAGAGAGCCGCATAGGCGGCGGAGTAATCCGTAGCGGTATCCCCCATATAGTTCGGCATGAGTGCCTGGGGCCCAAACTTGACAGGGCTGTAGAGTTCGTAATCCCCGATGCTGTCCTTCTTGAAGAAGACAACGTTGAAGTTGTTGGGAAGACCGAACTCCTGCTTCCCTTGGTAGAACCAGATGACCACCGGGCAAATTTCTGTGGTGTTCTCGATTCTGTCGATGGAGTTTGGCTCCCCTAAGAGGATATAGATCCGCCCCATCTCCGTACGCCAACCAGGCCCAGGCGTGCCCCTTCCGAACCAGTTGTCGGCATAGGCTATTCTCCGGTAGTGCTCAGTCTTGAATTCATTCTCCGGAGTGCTCGGGTTAGGATCTCTCTGCTTCCAGAAGGCCTCGATGAAGATATCCCTCTCCCGGTCCGCCGTGAGCTGAAGAAAGACCTCTTTCTCCATGGGAGTGATGATGTAGACGACCTCTTCTTCGATCCACTTACGGTACTTCTCGGGAAGGTTCTTCGTCGAAGGGGAACCTGCCTCCATCAAACCACCCAAGAACAGAAGGAAAACAAGAAACAAGATCGGAATCAAGCGTTTCATAAGCCGTCTCCTTGTCCCTCGGAGGGACCAATCTCCGCCGCAAAACCGCATCCGTCCCCGTCCCTCCTCTTCGGGAGGAGTTCCCCTATCTCTCGTCGCCGCATCAGCGTCCAAATCGTCTAAAACATTGTAAAGCAAAGGTTCACGGGTGTCAACGACAACTCTCTTCTGGAGCGTTCCTCTAGCAATCTTTTGCACTTTAGTCTAAACTTAGTGAATGAAGGGATATAAAGGGATTTTAATCGTTCTGATTCTGCTCGTTTCCGTTGCGGTCCTTGCGCAAGAGGGCACGAAGCCTCCCTCCAGTCTGACGCAGCTCATCTCGGAGAAATCGTGGAACCAACTCCCCCCGCTCTTCTCCGACGACAGTTACAAGAGTCTGGAAGAGTACTTTGGTAACGCCGTCACCCTCAAGTTCCTTTCCGATGAGAAGGACAAATGGATCTACCAGGTCAAGTACGCCGACTATGCCGAAACGGGCATTCTCCTTGTCAGCTCCGACGACAAGGGCCTCTACAAAGAGGTGAAGATTCTCCATGCCATTAAGCCCCTCTCCTTTATCGACAAGTACCGTCGTTTCTCAGTTCAGAATGTCACCTTTAGGCTCGGCGACGGAGAGGTGCACCTGAAGAGAGGGTTTCTCTTTCGTCCGGAACCATCCCTCTTCCCGCTCCTCTTCACCGGCGAGTGGAGTTTCTCCATTACTCCCAGCGACGAAGAAGAGCGTATGACGTTAAAGAAGCAATTAGGAAAGGAGAACTTCCAGGGGGACTTCAAGACGGGGCTCTTCGTCCTGAAAGACACCTCCTTCCTCGACACGCTCCCCCCCTCGGAGCTCTTCAGCGAAAAGGAGCCTCCCGAACTGGAACCCCTCCTTGCACAGTTCAAGCAGGATTTCGGCTTCACCCCTTCGGGTTGGCAAGAGAGCTGGTTCGTTCCCTTCAGCGAGAACTACAACCTTCTCCTCTTTCCGAAGGATGAGAAAGGCCACTACGTTTACACCTTCGATCCCTCCTTCTCCCCGGACACATACTTGGAGAGCAACGACAACAGGCTCCTGCTGAGCTACAACTTCTTCAAGAAGAAGATGAGGATACAACTTCAAGGGGACGATCCTCTTGAGCGCGTTCACGTAAGCCTCTACTTCGACCCCTTGAGCCGGAAGATCTCGGGAACGACCAACCTCTCCTTCCAGAAGCCCTCCTCCCTGAGAAAGGTCTACTTGTCTGAGGACCTTCAACTGAAGGAGAGTAAGACCGACCTCTCCGAAGCGATCCACTTCATCCGCAGCGGCCCCTCCTACTACATAATGGGTCCCGACGCCAAGGAACTTTTCCTCTACTACAAGGGAAACCTCAACTCCCTCCCAGACCCGCGAAACGTCTCCCCTTCAGACTCCCTCTCGAACCGGGAGATGTCCTCCTTCACCTACGTCAACCGCAACGAGAACTACTATCCCCATGTGGGAAACGACTTTTCCGCGACTTTCTTTACCATCTCCCTGCCCTCGTCGCTCAACTGCCTGGCCACGGGAGCCTTGACGAACACGAAGAAGATCAGCGACAGGACTCTCTACACCTTCCGAAGCGACAAAGCCAAGGGCATCTCTTTCATCACCGGACAGTTCAAGCTTCAAAAAAGCATCAAGGGGGACCTCCCGCTCCACATCTACGCCCCCAGCAGGCTCAACTTCGAACGTTACTACAAA
>JAMOAD010000282.1 GCA_023621955.1 Acidobacteriota bacterium | reverse complement strand
CCTGGGGCCTACGGAAAGCGGTTGTTTTTCGTTCCTTTTGCTTCTATCCCCTTTCGATTCCGAGTTTAGAGGGGCAGGGCCACAATGTCAAGGGGAAAAGAAAAAGAGATAAAAGGGAGTGTCCGTTATAAAAAAATGTTTATAGTTAAGTCTTTTTAGACCACTATTCTAGGAAGATCAGAAGGAAGGCGTGCTAAAACTTCGTACGAGATCGTTCCTGTCCATTCGCCCCAGGTATCGGCGTTGATCTCCTCTTCTCCATCCCTTCCGATAAGGGTAACCGGCTCCTCCAGTTCTACACCGGAGATCCCCGTAATATCCAGAATCGTCAGGTTCATACACACTCTTCCGCGGATCGGCGCCCGTTCTCCCTTTACAAGAAAGTAGCCCAAGTTGGAGAGCCCTCGGTCAAGGCCATCGCTATACCCCATGGGAAGGAGGGCAACCCTTGTTGGCTGAGTCGTCTTATAGGAAAGGCCATAACCGATATAGCTCTTAGCAGGCAAATCTTTGATCTGCCCCAACCGTCCCTTAAAAGAAAGAACCCTTTGAAGGGAGAGGGGGCTCTTCCCGCTCTGAAGAAAAGAGAGATAGGTCTCCTTAGAAGGCCAATAGCCGTAGGCGGAGATCCCCAACCTAACCATCTGGTCGTGAGTCCAAGGGAAAAGGAGAATAGCCGCGGAACATGCGGTATGACCAATCTGTGGGTTAAAACCATCCCGTCGGATCCTCTCCCTGAAGAGTTCAAACCTCTTCTTCTGTTCTTGAGCGTATTGATGGTCTGTCGTGTCTTCTATGTTCGCGTAGTGGGTACTGAGCCCTTCCAATATGACATTACCAAGGGTCTTAAAAGTTTCAGCCATGGCCGGCCATTGCTCCTCCAGTATTCCTTGCCTGCCAGTACCGGTTTCCACCTTAAGATGGACCGAAGCCTGAAGCCCAAGCTTCTTAGCCGTTCGATCGATACCGCGAAGAGAGGCCTGATCGAAGACAGTCAGACGCAGATCTGCCTTCAGTGCTTCGTTCCACATAGAGCTCTCGACATACCCAAGAACAAGAACTGGACGCTTGATCCCTGCGGCGCGGATAGCCAATCCCTCTTCTACGCTGTGGGCACCGTACCAGTCCACGAGGTTCTTCTCCTCGCAAATTGCGGATATTTGACGCCAGCCATGACCATAGGCATTGGCCTTGACAACCAAAAGAAGGCGCGTAGAGGGTGTAAGGAGGCCTCGAAGAGATAGAAGGTTGGAGATTAACGCTTCACGGTGAATCTCTATCCATTTGAGCATCGTCTATTTTAGCACCCCTCTTCGTTGAGAGTAACAAAAAAGAAGGACCCTCCATCTTTTCTCCAAGAAGGGTAACCTTCCTCTTTTTCAACAGCCCCTTTTATCTCGCGGTTGGAAGCCGAAGGAAAAGTCGCTAAGGATTTAAAAAGGAGTGTCCGTTGAAGTTCGTTGAGGTTATCAAAAAGGGGAAATAAAAAGGAGTGTCCGTTGAAAGTCGTTGAAAGTCTAGCCTTGTGAAAAAGGTTGGAGAGGGAAAGAGATTCCCTCTCCAACCCAAAGGGAGGTCAGAAAAAAAAGCCGACAAAAGCCGAGAGGGATGGCCCCGAAAGGTCGAGAGGATCAAACCCTTCAAATTCAGTTCCTAGATCCGCCTTGAGGTAGAGATACCTTCCCTCAATACCGAAGGCGAAGTTTTTGGTTGGCCGAACGGCCAGCCCGACGAAGGCGTTCGCTCCCAGATGGGTCGCTTCGTCTTGAAAGTCCCCATCGTAGGTCTCGCCTTGGTCAAAATCTATGAACTCGCCGTACTGTTCATACTTGACCCTGTAGAGTCCCACCCCACCTCCGATGTAAGGAAAAACCTGATGTCGCTTCGAAACGGGGTAGAAGCGGAAGTTCAGCTCTATGGGCACGATTTCGTAGGCGATGGTCTGAGCGATGGCGGTCCCATCACCTTGCTCGTAGTCACGGTACTCAGTATCAACGCTCTTTCTCCCGATGGCTCCCACCTGAAAGGAGACTCCGAAGTTCGGGTTTACGGAGTATTCGTATTCGAAAAACAGCTGTTCCGTTCGCAAATCTTTCTTCTTCAATAGAAGGTTCTCGAAGTTGATGTCCCAGAGATCGCTCTTGGCTTGGGGGTAAAAAGCCCCTCCCTTCAGCCAGATAACGGAGCCTTCCATCGGGAGAAGCGTAAAGAGGAAGAGGGCCACTAGCCCAATGACGATTTTCGTTTTCATCTCAGGCCTCCTTGGAGATTGAACTATTATATATACATCAAAAAAGGTGCCATAAAAAGAAGCCCGCCTACTTCCTCTCCTGAGAGGCCTTTTCAACGTTTCCTTTCCTCGGCGGGTGTATCGTTTCCGATACACTTGTCGTTTCCCTGTTCATGGCCTCCCCTTTTTGATATAAGAGAGATAGAAACCAGGGAGGTGCTCATGAAAAGCTTTCTCGCTCTTCTTCTCTTCCTTCTCTTCTCTCTCTCCTGCGCCGTCAACCCTGTGACCGGAGAGAACGAGGTTATGCTTTTCTCGGAAAAGGCTGAAGTCTCAATGGGCGCCGATGTGGACCGGAGCATCTCCCAAGAGTACGGTCTCTACCAAGATCCTTTGTTAACCCGTTATATTGAGAGGGTCGGACGCAGGTTAGTCCCCCACACCCACCGACCCAACCTGGTCTACCACTTCTCGGTGCTCGACACCCCTGTGATCAACGCTTTCGCGGCTCCCGGTGGGTATATCTACGTGACCAGAGGGATTCTCGCCCTCATGAACAGCGAGGCGGAAATGGCGGCAGTCCTGGGCCACGAGCTCGGGCATGTCAACGCGCGTCACTCCATGCGCCAAATGAGCAACGCCATCCTTCTGAACACAGGTCTTTTGGCCGCCAGCCTGATCAACAAGAAGGTCGCCCGCTTCGCAGGTCTCGCCAGCGTGGGCGTTCAGCTCCTCCTTCTCAAGTACAGCCGTGACGACGAGTATCAAGCCGACTCCTTGGGGGTGGAATACGCCCGTAAGGCGGGTTACAACCCAGGAGAGGTGATCGATTTCTTTCTCTCCCTGGAGAAGCTGGGGGACATGTCGGGATCGGCGAGAGTCCCCGGGTTTCTCTCCACCCACCCGTTGACAAAGAATCGGATCAACCGGGCCAGGACTCTGATCCTTCCCGAAGACGGCCGGATGCTCATGGAGCGGGAACTCTACCTAAGCTCGATTAACGGGATGGTCTACGGAGAGAATCCCAAGAGCGGCTACCTGGAGGGTCGAACCTTCTACTATCCAGAAATGGGGATCTCCCTTGTTCTCCCCGAAGGCTGGCAGGCCGAGGCTTCGCCACGCCGAATCACCCTCTCTTCCGCCGACGGAAAGGGGGCCTACTTACTGGAGAGAAACGACAACCCCGTTGATCTCCCTACAACGGTCGCAAAGAAGGCCGAATCGCTGGGAAAGGTCCGGCTTCTTGACCAAGAGAAAAACCCCATGGACACCTTCCCTTCCCTCCGGTGCCGCTACTCTCTGCTTCAAGAAGATTCGCTTCTCGCGGTAGACGTGACCGGTTTCCGCCAAGAGAACAGGGTCGTCACCCTTACCGCTCTGAGCGAAGAGAAGGACTACAGAACTCTTTCGGGAGCCTTCCGCTCTTTAGCCATGTCAATCAAGCCCATCAGCGACCAGAGGAAGGTCAAAAGGCAACCCCAGAGGATCTTGCTCAGAAAGGCCGACGGAGAGACGGAGCTTCGAGAGCTCTTCCGCAGGGAGGGAGTGGAGGAGAAAAAGTGGCCCTTCTTGGCCCTCCTCAACTCCCTTGAGCTGAATTCACGCCCCGAGCGTGGGACCCTGATCAAGGTCGTCCGCTAGCGTCTCCAGCTCCCGCCAAACCTTCAAAGAGTCTCACAAACTCCTGCCAGGCCCTCTCGTCTCCACGTAAGAGGGAGGGAAGCGCCAAGGCTACGTAGCGGTTTTCAGGGTTCTGTTCGTAGAGAGTGTTCCTGGCCCAGACCCCCTGAGGGGCTCCCTGAGGCGTAAGGAAGAGCCCTCGCACACGGCCCGCTTCGGCTCCACGCCAGGCGGGTTTTCCTTTGAGCGATTCCAAGGCTCTCTTCAAGCGCAAGTACCCATCCTTTTCGAAGAAGGGTTTCCAGGCGGGAGAAGCGAGCTCGCCAAGGAGAAACTCCGCTAAATCGGCGCCGTCGAAGGCTTCCCCCCCCTCCTCTTCCATGTAGAGGTAGAGGGTTCCGGCCAGAATCTTGGATAGGTCTCTTCCGTAGAGATAGCCTGGATCAACGAAGCGCTGGTAGTAGAGAGGGTTGTCGTAGAGGGAGTGGTAGACGCCGTAACTGCCTGCGCTCCAGAAGGCGAAGACCCCGGAATTTTGCCTGTAGAGAGGTGCGCAATGGTCGGAGCCGCAGGAGACAACCGCGCCGACGTCAAATTTTTGGGGAATCTTCAGGGAGAACCTTTCTCTGCCGTACTCCTTCAGGAACCTCTCGACATATCGGACAAGGAGCGAACGGTGCCCTGGGGTGGCGACGATGCCAAAGTCGGGGCCTCCCACGGCGGCGTCTTCGTTGATCGTCAGGACGACTCTCTCCCCCCGCCTCTCCAACTCCTCCTCCCATTCGGTCGAGCCGATGACACCAAACTCTTCACCGTCCCAATGGACGAAGGCGAGGGTCCTTTCGGGCCGCCATCCGCTCTTGGCAAGGTCGGCGAAGAAAGCGGACGTTTCCATGACCACCGCTGTTCCGGCGTTCGGATCGGTTGTCCCGTAGACCCAGGCATCGAAGTGAGATCCCAAGGCCACCACCTCTCGGGGCCGACTCTTGCCGGGAATCTTGCCGACCACAACGTAAACGGCTCTTTCAACGGTCTTGTTTTCAACCCTCATAACAACTTTTGCGCCCACACCGTCGCCGGTTCTGTAGATCGTCCCCAGCCCTCCCTGCCAGGCTTCGGGAGCCCTTTCTCCGCTCATCTCGGTGAGAAGCTTTTGGGCGGTCTCATAGGAGATCGGAAGCGTAACGGCCAGCTCCCCGTCCAGGGGGTTCTTCTCAAGCCTCTTCTGCCCGGGAAGAGAGGGGCGGCCAGGAGTGAGGGGATCCCCAGGATAGGGAAGAGTATCCAAGGATCCTCTCTCCAGTCCTCCCGCAGGAAGGGAGTTCCCCTCGGGATAGACCGTCCCCACCCGAAAGCCCCGATCCTGAGGGTCCGGAAAGAGAAGGACTCCGGCGAGGCCGTACTTCTTTGCCAAGGCCGCCTTGTCGCCACGGTACTCCCTACCGAGTCGAACGAGGGCGATGGCCCCCTTGAGCTTTACCCCCCGGGAGAGAAGGTATTCGTACTCCTCCTTCCCCCCGTAGTGGGCGAAGATGAGGGGACCGGAGACATTCCCGGAGGGAGACCAAGCGTTAAACCCTACCAGGGCCTCTCGGCTCTCCGAGAAAGGGTCCTCCAACAAGGCCGGCTCCTGCATCGGAAAGCTCACCGCTCCAGGCTTTTCCCAATAGAGGGCGCTCTTGCGAGGCTCCGGAAGAGGGACCGAAAAGGTCATCACTTCCACTTGCAGACCCATCTTCCTCATCCTTTCTGCCAGGTACTGGGTGTTGTCCCTCTGAGCGACAGACCCGGTGGGGTGAGGAAGGGAAGAGACGGCGAGCAATGTTCTTTCATAGCTTTCAGCGGTAATCGTTCTATCCAAGAGTTTCCGATAATCTTCACCCGCAAGAGAGAGGGTAAAGAGGAGAAACATAGCGACTAAAGCCCTTTTTTTCATCTTTCCTCCAAGATCTTTCATTCTAAGAAAGGCCTTTCCTCTTGTCAATCTTTCCCTTGAGCCTATACTATAGGGGTAAGGGAGGAGGGGTTTTCTATGAAGAGATCGATAATCCTGGGGGTCGTTCTCTTGTTTCTGGCAGGGTCCTGGCTCACTTCAGCGGGCCGCCGTTTCTCCTTGGGGCCCTACCAAGGGGTGGTTTTGAAGGGCACACCTTACGAGAGGGGGTTCCAGTTTGGACGCCTCTTCTATCAAGAGCTCCACACCCTGGCGAACCTGTTTAGGGAGGAGAGGGAGAGGCGGATCGAAGAGGCCTTTCTTCTCTTCCGTCCCCTGGCGAAGATCTCCCTGAGGAACCGTCTGGAGAAGATGGCCTCGACAATCCCGGAGGAACACCTCAAGGAGTTGAAGGGGGTTGCTCTCGGATCCGGCCTCTCCTGGGACGACCTCCTCTGGATGACCTTCTCTCCTGATTTCTTTTCCCCCGGGGGAAAGCTCTTCGCCTTCCAACACAAGGAGTGGGTTGTCGGCCGAACCCTGGAGAGCTCGTCCCCTCTCCTGAGGTTTTTAAGCGAGAAGAGCCTGATCCTCTACGTCGAGCCTTCAGAAGGGTACAGGCACCTGGCCTTCGGTTTCCAAAATTCCCTGCTCTTTCCAACGGCGATTAACGAACACGGTCTGATCATCGCCTTCAACGGAGAAGGTTCGGAACGGAAAGACAACCTCTCGGGGTGGTCCCTCGTCAAGTGGGTTGTTCAGAGGGCTTCCACTCTCGCCGAAGCAGAGAGACTCCTCCTCTCCCGTCCCCTCCCCTCCCCCTCGACGGTTATCCTCTCCTCTCTCGGCGAGAAGAGGTCCATCAAGTTGGAGACTCTTCATGGTAAGGCACAGAGGAAGGAAACCACACGGCTTCTCCTCCCGAAAAGGAGCGGAAGCGGAGAAGAGCCGCCCAACCTTTCAGTGGCTTCTAGACTGGAAAGGCTCTCCGAGGATGGAACCGCCCCCGAGAGGATTCTTACCGATCAGGGCGCTCTTCCTCTCCATGTGGCTTCAGACAGCGTCAACGGCCCTGAGACCCTCCTCTCCCTTCTGATCTACGAGAACAGGAAGATTCTTTTTTGCGCCGGTCCCGGCTACGCCGCGCACCGCACCCAGGCCATCTTCAGCTTCTGGAACCTCCTCAACCAACAGACCGAGAGCCGCCTCCTCCTTCGGGAGAATCTGAGCGAACAAGAGAGGCTCTACCTCCTCTACCGACGGCAGACCGAGGCCTCTTCAAAGGATGCGGGCCGAAGGCTCCAAGCTTTGGAGAGCGTCTACGGAGAACGGCGTTTTTCCGAATACTACCTTCTCAAGGCGGAGGCGCTCAAAGAGAAGAAGATGTGGACGGAGCTCCTCTCACTCTGCGCCGATAGGGAGAGGTCGGGGGAGCCGGAGGTGGAGATTCTTCTCGCCAAGATAGAGGCCCTTCGTAGATGCGGCCGGAAGAAGGATGCCCTCGACCTCTTTCAGAAGGTCGGCTCTCGACCGGAGTGGGCCCCCTACAGAGAGAGGGTTCAACGAATCCTCACCGAGAAGTGAGCCCTTCCACTCCTACACCCTCGAAGGCGAAAGCCCTTTTCCCGTTCAGGCTTTAGACTTTCGAAGGTTCTTCCGGGAATTGGAAGGCCGCTTGCTCCACTCCTCAAGGAAGAGGCTCAAGAGGCGGACACCGAAACCGGTAGCCCCTGGGATACCGAAGAAACTCCCCTTTTCTACATATGCGGTTCCCGCGATATCCAGGTGGGCCCACTCCCCTTTGGGCGCGAAAGAGTCGAGGAAGAGGGCCGCCTTGATCGCCCCGGCGCCGGTCCCGTATTGGGAATTCTTCAAATCCGCCACGTCGGACTTGAGATCCCCCCGGTAGATATCGCAGAGAGGGAGACGCCAAAGCGGTTCCGCCACCCTCTCTCCCCAAGAGACGAGTCCCTTGGCAAGGGAGTCGGAACGGCTGAAGAGGGCGGCTACCCTCTCACCCAGAGCGGATACGGCCGCCCCAGTGAGAGTCGCCAGATCGATCGTCAGGTCCGGTTTGAAGAGAGAACCGTAGGCTAAGGCGTCGGCCAGGAGAAGCCGACCCTCGGCGTCGGTGTTCCGGATCTCCACCCTCTTTCCCCCGTAAAGGGTGAGAACATCCCCCTGCCTGTAGGCCGTTGGAGAGAGAAGGTTCTCCGCAAGGGGCATCAGCGCAGAGATCTCCAAGGGGAGGTTGAGAGCGGAGACGATCTTCATGATCCCCACCACGGCGGCGGCACCCGCCATGTCGACTCTCATGTTCATCATCTC
>JAMOAD010000304.1 GCA_023621955.1 Acidobacteriota bacterium | reverse complement strand
CTTCGACCTCTCCGCTTACTTCGTCAAGGATGTTTCCACTCTGATCAGGACCTTCGAGATCCTCCCGGAATACCTCAAAACCGCCGAAGGGGATAGGGTCATCAACTACAGGGACTGGGGAATCGCCCTGGGCCGCCGCTTCAGGGCCCTGAAGCTCTGGATGGTCCTCAGAACCTACGGAGCCGAAGGGCTCCGGGAGACACTGCGGAACCACATCCGCTGGGCGGCCTGGCTGAGGGAGAGGGTCGAGAAGGCTCCTGATTTTGAACTCATGGCCCCAGCCCCCCTATCGACTGTCTGCTTCCGTTTCCGACCTGCCGGAATCGACGAGACCCAGATCGATCGGATCAACAACATCCTCATGGAAAAGCTTAATGGAAGCGGGTTCCTCTACCTGACCCACACCAAGCTGAACGGTCGTTTCACCCTTCGTCTCGTGGTCGCTCAGACCCATGTGACGAAGCGTCATGTCGAGGAGGCCTGGGAAGCGGTCTCTTCAACCGCAAGGTCCCTTCCGGTTCCCTCTTGACGAAAGACCGACTCGGCCTATATTGATATTTACCGGTGAAAAACATGGAAATCTCCGTCAAAGTCGAACGTTTGCTCATGGATCCCCTTCACCAATCCCCCGTGATGATTCTCAGGGAGATCGGAGGAACCCGGGTTCTCCCCATCTGGATCGGACACTACGAAGCGGGCATCATCGCGGCTCTGCTGGAGGAAATCGCTCCTCCCAGGCCTATGACCGTAGATCTCATCGCCTCCATGCTTGACGAGCTTAACTGTTCTGTCAAGAAAGCGGTGGTATGTGATCTGAAAGAGAGCACCTACTTCGCCCGTCTTACCGTCTGCAGAGAGGATGGCACCGAGTCAGAGATTGACGCACGCCCCACAGACTCCGTCGCCTTGACCCTCCGTTCCAAGGCTCCTCTCTACGTAGAGGAGCATCTGCTGAAAGCTTTTGAGCCCTCCGAATCGATCCAGAACCTTTTCGCAAAGCCTATCAAGGATTGGCTCAACGAGCTGGACCCAAAAGATTTGGGCAAGTACAAGATGTGACCGGCCGTGGAATTTCTCTTTACTCTGGAGTGGAAGAGGCCTTGGACATTCTCCTTCTGTTGGGACGAAGAGGGGAAGGTTGTCAGATGTTCCTTCACTTCCCTGAAGGGGGAGAGGGCGACTCCCCCCAAGGCTCTCCTGCAGGCCTTCGAGGAGTATCTCTTCCAGGGAGTTCCTCTTCCGGAGGTTCCCTTCCGTTTCCTCCGTGAGCCTACTCCGTTTCAGAGAAGGGTGTGGGAAACGACTCGTTCAATCCCTTTCGGAGAGACCCTGACCTACGGAGACGTCGCCGACAGGATAGGGCACCCCGACGCGGCAAGGGCCATCGGAAACGCCTTGGGAGCCAACCCTCTTCCGCTGATCATCCCCTGCCATCGGGTGGTAGGAAAGAAGGGGCCGGGAGGCTTCTCCGCTGGGAGAGACCTCCCGGGACCCCTGATCAAAGTCACCCTCTTAAGAGGGGAGGGTGTTCAGATTCTTCCGGGATAAACCTTCAAAGCCTCGCCGAAGACCTTCATGGCCTTCTCGAGTTTGTCGCATTCGAGGACATAGGCCATTCTCACCTCGTCCGTCCCCATTCCCGTGGTAGAGTAGAAACCTTGAGCGGGGGCGACCATGACGGTCTGCTTCTCGTATTCAAAGCTCTCCAGGAGCCACCTGGCGAAGTCTTCCGAATCGGCGATCGGCAGCTTGACAACCATGTAGAAAGCCCCCTGGGGCATCTCAAGAACGACACCGGGGATCTTCTTGAGCTCCTTGTACATGATGTCCCTGCGCCGCTTATACTCCTGCTGAACCGTCTTGAAGTAATCGAAGCTCAGCCGGAAACCGGCGGCCGCTCCCACCTGCTCCACCATGGGGGGACAGAGCCTGGCCTGGGCGAGCTTCATGGCCCCGCCGATCACCTCTTTGTTCTTACAGACAAGGTATCCGACCCTGGCTCCGCAGGCGCTGTAGCGCTTCGAGATGGAGTCCACGACGATGACCCTCTCCTCAGCCTCCGGAAAGGAGAGCATACTCGTGTAGCCGGCGCCGTCGTAAATAAACTCCCGGTAAACCTCATCGCTGATGATATAGAGCTTGTGCTTGAGCGCGAGGTCAACGACTCTTTTCATCTCTTCCCGAGTGTAGACGGTCCCGGTCGGGTTGTTGGGGGAACAGAGGAGGATGGCCCGAGTCCTGTGGGTGATACGGCTCTCGATCTCATCGATCGGAGGGAGGGCGAACCCGTTCTCGGCCTTCGTCGTGACGGGGACGATTTTCAGGTCATTCGTCGAAGCATAGCTGTTGTAGTTGGTGTAGTAGGGCTCGAAGGCGATGATCTCTTGGCCAGGATCGGCGACAATGGAGAAGGCGAAGGAGATCGCCTCGCTTCCCCCGTTGGTGACGACGATCTGCTCGGGGGCGACCTTCAGGTTGTAGTGGGTGAAGTATTCACAGATTGCCTCCCTGAGGTAGGGTTCCCCCTGGGAGTAACCGTAGGGAATGATGGAAGCGGAGAAGTTCCTGATGGCGTTGATGATCTCCGGGGGGGTGTTGATGTCGGGCTGGCCGATGTTCAAATGGTAGACATAGGTGCCCCGCTTCTTAGCGGCGTCTGCGAAGGGGACGAGCTTCCGGATCGGGGAAGCCTGCATCGTTGAAACACGGTTGGATATCATGAGTGCCTCCTAAGATGTATGAAAGAGAGTACAAGAGAGAGAGCTTTCACCGCTCTTCTCTAGTGGAAAAAGCCTTCACTTTTACGATTCCGGCCCCTCCGAAGAGGTCTCCGCCTCCTTTCTCATGGCTTTGAGCTGATCGAACCTGAGTTGGTAGCGAAAGCGAAAGGGGAAGAGGGTGAAGTGAACGAGAAGGCCGATGATGATCACCATCAGAGCCCTGAAGTAAGTGGCGCCAAGGAAGTAGGAGAGCAAACCGACGACCCCAATAGAGGAAGCCACAGACATGACGATGATGTCCATGGTGTACCACCGGTTGAAGGCCTCGTTATCGCTCTTTCGGTGGAGGTTGGCGGGGAAGAAGATGAACCGCCGCAGGGCGACCACTGAGAGGACCAAGAAAGCCGCCACATAGAAGGAGTACCTCTCCACGCTTCCGGTGTCGAGAGTGAGGGGCTGCTGCCACTTGACAACCTCCTGAAGGAGGTAGATCAAGGGGATGTAAAGCACATCGGCGAAAAGCATCGCCACGGCGATCGTCTGAAGAACCTTCAATTTCGATTCGTTCATTCGTCCTCTCCCATCTGCTGGCTCAAGGCGGCCAGGATTCCGTCGGAATCCCTCCATCGCTCCTCGACCTTCACCCGAAGTTCCAGGTAGATCTTCTGCCCGGTCATGCTCTCCATCTCCTCCCGGGCCTCTTTTCCGATCCGGGCAAGGAGAGAACCTCTTCTGCCGATGATGATCTTCCTGTGGTTATCCCTCTCCACAAGGATGTCCGCCTGGAGGTAGAGCATCCCCTCCCTTTTCTCCACCGTATTGACCATGACGGCGACTCCATAGGGGACCTCTTCACGGGTGTACCAGAGAATCTTCTCCCGAACGGTCTCGGAGATGACAAACTTTCTCTTCAATACCGTCACCGTGTCGGAGGGGTAAAAGAGGGGGCCTTCCGGTAGATAGTCGTAGATTTTGGCTTCCAGGAGTTCCAGGTTATCCCCTCTCTGAGCGGAGAGAGGAAATATCTCCTGGAAGATCCCCATCTGTGCGAATTTGGCGATGAGGGGGAGTGCCCGCGATTTGTTGACCTTGTCCAATTTATTGATGATCAGGAACTTCGGCTGTTTGTACCTTCTGAGGACTTCCAGGGAAAAGTCGTCTCCCTTTCCCCACTCTTCGGTGACATCCACGAGGAAGAGAATCAGGTCACAATCCTCCAGGGCCGCGTAGACCTGGTCCATCATCTCATGGTTCAGGCGGTGGAGCGGCCTATGGATCCCTGGGTTATCCAAAAAGACGATCTGCCCCTTTTCGCAGGTCTTAACACCCAGGATTTGGTTCCGTGTCGTCTGGGGCTTGTCGGAGACGATAGCCACCTTCTGCCCCAGAAAGGCGTTCAGGAGCGTCGATTTTCCGACGTTGGGCCTTCCCACGAGGCTGACGAAACCAGACTTCAGGCTGGGCTTCTTCTTCCGAGGCGCCTTCTTGGTGGTCTTCTTCGCCGGAGCCTTCTCCTCGGGTGGGCTCTTCTTCACACTCTTCTTCACACTCTTTTTCGCCTTCTCTTCCCCGGTGGCCTGAGAGGCCTTCTTCACGGCCCTTTTCGCCGGAGCTTTCACCTGGGAGGTCTCATCGGCAGGGGGCCGGGAGAGTTCTTCTAGAGGGGACTCGGAGACTGTCTTCGCTGTGCTCTTCTTTCTTTCACTCATTCTTTCTATTTTAGCCCATATTTGCTCCGGGAGCAACGAAGTTCCAGCAAGCTCCCTTCTGTGCTATCCTCTCGAAGATTTCCCTCTTCGTCGGGGAGAGAGGCGCCTTGGGAGAGAAAGTTCTGAAAGAGCGGAAAGATCCCTTCTCCGTCCTCGTTTCCGTACTTTTAAGCGCCAGAACAAGGGACGAGACGACGGAGAAGGTCGTAAACGCTCTCTTCTCCAGGGCTTCTTCCCCTGAACAGATGCTCGCCCTCACCCAGGCGGAGCTCGAAAGCCTCCTCCACCCTCTAGGCTTCTACCGGCAGAAGGCCAAACACCTCCTGGAGCTTTCCAGGCTCCTCGTGGAAAGGTTCTCCGGAAGGGTCCCCGACACCCGTGAAGAGCTGGTCTCCCTCCCCGGAGTCGGGAGAAAAACCGCCAACCTCGTTCTCAACCTGAGCTTCGAAAAAGAGGCCATCTGCGTCGACACTCATGTCCACAGAATCAGCAACCGCCTCGGACTCGTAAAGACACGGACTCCCGGGGAGACCGAAGAGGCCCTCATGGGGGTCCTCCCCAGGAATTGGTGGATCCCGATCAACCGCCTCCTGGTTGTCTTCGGTAAGGAGGTTTGCCTTCCCCGCTATCCCAAGTGTCCTCTCTGCCCGGTCAGGGACCTCTGTCCCCTAGGGCAAGGTGAAAAACGATGAGAATCGGCTACGATATCCGCCCCTTCCTCTCCCGGGAGACAGGAGTGGGGATCTACTGGCGCAACCTGCTTTTCTCCTTGGCCGCCATAGATCGGGAAGATGAGTTCTGCCTCTTCTCAGCCTCCTGGAAGGAGCGTTTTTTCAAGGATCGCCTCCCCCCCTTCGCCAGGAAGCGCTTCGTCGATCTTCCCCTTCCCGTTCAGGCTCTCAACTCCCTCTGGTATAAGAGAAACTTTCCCCCTCTGGACCTCTTCTTCCTCCGTCCCCTGGACCTTGTCCACTCCCCTTCACCCCTTCCGACTCCTGGAGGGAAACGTAACATCCTCACCGTCCACGACCTGACCTTCTGGTTGAGGCCAGAGCTCGTCCAGGAGGATGCTCGAGCCTACTTCCGCAACCGCTTCGTCTCGGCCCTGGAGAGGGCCGACGGCGTCATCACCTCTTCGGAGACCGTCCGGAAACAATTCCGGGAGAACTTTCCCAACTTCAACAAGAGGCGGGTCCGCACGGTCAATCCTGGAGGAGACCACCTTCCCCCGGGCGAACCCTGGCCTCTTCCGGTGGAGGGACCCTTTCTCCTCTTCGTGGGGACCGTGGAACTCCGCAAGAACATTCCCTTGCTTCTGAAGGCTTTTCAAGGAATCCGCTCCCGGGAGCCGAACCTCTCCCTTCTTCTCGTCGGCCATGTCGAGAAGAACCTTCTTCCCCTCTTCCCCCAACCAGGAGTCACCCTCTTCGAAGAGTACCTCTCTCCCGCCAGGCTCAAATTTCTCATGGAGAAGGCGGAGATGTTGGTCTTTCCCTCTCTGGAAGAGGGATTCGGTCTTCCTATCCTCGAGGCGGCCTCGGCGAACCTTCCGGTCGTCGCCTCGGACATTCCCGTCTTTCGGGAGCTCTTCTCCCCCTTTCCCCTCCTCTTTCCACCCTCAGACCCTGAGCCCCTCGTAGAGACCGTCCTCTCACTCCTCTACGACTCATCTCTCAGGGAGGAGTGCAGGCGCCTGGGGAAGATTCTCTCAAGCCGTTATACCTGGAGCCGTTGCGCCGAAGAGGTCCTCAGCTTTTACAGGGAGATCGTCCCTTGAGAATCGCCGTCGACGGGTATGAGCTCCATGGAGGGTTCACAGGGGTCGGTCGATACCTGAGGAGCCTCCTCAAGAATCTTCTGAAGGTCAGCAGAGAGAATAGCTACACCCTCTTCCTCCGGGAGCCCCTCGCAACACCTTGGGAGAGCGAGACGCTTGAGACGAGGGTCCTTTTCCCCTCCAGGGGAGGCTACACTCTCTGGCAAAACCAGAGGCTTCGCCCGGCCCTGGACCCTAAGCTCTTCGACCTCTTCTGGTCTCCCAACTACAACCTCCCCCTCTCCCCACCCCTCCCGTCACTCTTGACGGTTCATGATGTCTCCTGGAAAGCCCTTCCCGAGGACTACACCTTCAGAGACAGATTCTTACGGGACCTGAAAAGCCGTCTCTCTTTCCCTAAGGCCAGGAAGATCTTCACCGATTCCTCCCATGGCCGCGGGGAGATTCTCCGCTTTTACCCCTCTCTCCCCCCCGAGAAAGTCTACCCCGTTCCCCTGGGGATTGAGGAGAGCTTTCACCCCGCATCGGCCGAGGAGGTTACCCTCTTCCGCCGACGGTATAACCTGAAAGCATCAAGAGTTCTCGGCTTCCTGGGGACTTTTTTCCCGAGGCGCCACGTGGGAGCTTTGATCTCCGTCCTCCCGGCGGTCCGGCGTGAGTGTGACGTCGAGTTGCTCCTGGTCGGACGGAACGCGGACCCTTCTCTGACCCCTGAGGTCCTCTCCTCTTCCGGAGTCAGATGGATCGACCGTCTCGACGAGGCAGAGCTGAACTCGTTCTATTCAACCCTTTCCCTCTTCCTCTACCCCTCCTCCTACGAAGGCTTCGGATTTCCCCCCATGGAGGCCCTCTGTTGTGGAACTCCCCCGCTTCTTCTGTCCGGATCCTCTCTGGAAGAGTACCTTACCGGTTGCTCGCTCTTCCTGGAAGAAGCCCAACCGGAGAAGATCTCCCGCATGATTCTCGACTACCTCGACCATGAAGAGGATCGAAAGCGTTCCCTTCTATCTAGGTGGAACCTTATGAGGCCGTGCTTTACATGGGAAAGAACCGCCAAAGAGTACCTCCCCCTCTTGGCCCCATAAAATATCTCCCTCTCGCCGTTTCTGCTAGAATAGGGGAGCAGAGGTTGAAAGTCATGAAAGAGCAAGCCGCCCGAAGACTCAATGGAGGAGACGTTCTGTGAAGACAAAACTTCTCTACCGGTGCGGAGAGTGCGGCGCCACCTCTTTGAAGTGGGCGGGACGGTGCCCCGGATGCGGGGCCTGGAACACCCTAACCGAAGAGGTCGTCCAATCCGAAAAACGTTCTGCTTCGCACCGCTCCAAGGCCCCGGAAATCACTCCCCTCAAGGGGCTATCAGCCCTCGAAGAGAGCCGAATCACCACGGGCATCAGCGAGTTGGACCGCGTCCTGGGGGGAGGTTTCGTCAAGGGTGAGGTAGTCCTCCTGGGTGGAGAACCGGGAGTCGGAAAGTCCACGCTCCTCCTCCAGGCCGCCGAGAAACTCGCCTCTCAAGGCCATAAGGTGCTCTACGCTTCAGGCGAAGAGTCCTCCTCTCAGATCAAGATGAGAGCGGACCGTTTGGAGTTACCGGGGGAGAATATCTTCCTCCTCTCCACAAACAGTGCCGAGGAGATTCTCGAATCTCTGGATTCCCAGGAGTATGCGGTCTTGATCGTGGACTCCATTCAAACCGTCGCCTACGAGGGACTCGACACAGGCGCAGGATCGGTGGTACAGATCCGCGCCGTCGCCTCAGGGCTGATCGAGAAGGCGAAAACCACTGGCCTCATCGTTGTTCTTGTCGGCCACATCACCAAGGGTGGGGAGCTTGCGGGGCCGAAGGTTTTGGAACACCTCGTCGACGCCGTCCTCTACTTCGAAGGGGACCGCTTTCATCAAGGCCGGATCCTCCGGGCTATCAAGAACCGTTTCGGAGCGTCCTTCGAAGTCGGCCTCTTCGAAATCACAGGACACGGGCTGATGCCCGTCGAGAACCCTTTCTCCCTCTGGGAATCCGAAGAACGCTCCCAGGAGACCGGGGTCGCCATTCTTCCGGCCATCGAAGGGGCCCGACCCCTCCTCGTCGAGATCCAGGCCTTGGTCACCCCCTCCCCCTTTATGGGTAACCCCAGGCGGATCTTCTTAGGCGTCGACAGAAATCGTGGATCCATGCTCATCGCCGTCATGGAGAAAAGGCTTGGGGTAAAGTTTTTCCAAGACGACATTTTTGTCAAAGTTTCCGGCGGGCTCTCGCTCCAAGATCCGGCCATCGACCTCGCCATGGCCGCCGCCCTCCTCTCCTCCAAAACGGGGGTCAGAGCGAAGAACAATGCGGTCTTCCTCGGTGAAGTCTCACTGAGTGGGGAAGTACGTCCCCCCTACCTTCTGACTCCCAGGCTGAAAGAGGCTGTGAAGTTCGGCTTTCCCTTGATCGTTACGGCCCCTTCACCGGACCTGATCCTGCCGGAAGGGGCGCGTATCGATAGAATCAAGACATTAACGGGCCTCCGTTCCTACTTTCATAAAAGGACTGAACCATGACATCACTCCTGTTTCCTTTACTCATCATCATCGTCACCACGGTCTCTTCCTACTTTTACCCCTTTCTTCCGGCCCACCCGGCGGTCTCTTCCATCCTCGGCCTCTTCCTCTCTGTTCTCCTCCTTCTCCTCCTCCGACGTCTCTCACAGGGCCACTTTGTCTCCTTCTGGGGAGGCACTTTGGGGTTCCTTCTTGGAGCCCTGATCGGCTTTCTGTTCTCCAAGACTCTGGGAGTCTTCGCGGTTCAGAGTCCCTTCTTCCCGATTCTCTTCCGGGGCGTCTTCCCTCTCTTAGGGTCCTATCTGGGTCTCCTTCAGCCGGATTGGTTTAAGCCTTCGGTTCTGAAAACGTTGGAAGAGGGCTCCTCCAAAGGATCATCGGTCAAGATCATCGACACCTCCGCCATCATCGATGGGCGGATGTCCGATATCTGCGAGACGGGCTTCTTCGAAGGAAGGCTCGTGGTTCCCTCCTTCGTTCTCAACGAGCTGCAACAGGTTTCTGATTCCTCGGATTCCCTCAAACGACAGCGAGGCAGAAGAGGCTTTGACATCCTGCAGCAGCTCAAGAAATGCCCCCACATCGACGTGGAAGTCTGCGAGACCGACTACCCGGAGATCAAAGAGGTCGATCTCAAACTCCTTCAGCTCGCGCGAGACCGCGGAGGGAAGATTATCACCACCGATTTCAACCTCAACAAGGTGGCGAAGATTCATGGAATCCAGATTCTCAACATCAACGAATTGGCCAACGCCCTCAAACCCGTCGTCCTCCCTGGAGAGCGGATCAAAGTTTACATTCTGAAAGAGGGAAAAGAGAAGGACCAGGGTGTCTCCTATCTGGAAGACGGGACCATGGTGGTCGTGGACAACGCCCGTCGGATGATCGGCCAAACCATCGAGATCGCCGTCACCTCCGTCCTCCAAACCGTCGCCGGAAAGATGATCTTCGGGCGTTACGATACCAGCAGCCCCGAGCAGGAGTAAACGCTAGAACCAGGATAAAGCGGCTATGGTGAAAAGCCTTTTTTTATAACGGACACTCCATTTTATTTTGCCGATTAACAACGGACACTCCATTTTAAAGAAATTATTCATCCATGAATATCGTAGGTTACGATAATAAATACGTTTTCCCAGTATAATAGCAAGCCATTAATGTTATCTTTTAAATGAATACGTTTTATTTTACATACTGATATTGATCTAATATCTTTATTATTAACAGAACGAAGGATAGCTTAGGCCCCCCAGCCAAAGCTCTTGGCCAGAAATCTCCCTGTGTGACTCTCTCGGATCTGGGCAATCCTCTCCGGAGGGCCAAAAGCAACGACGTTCCCTCCAAAGCGTCCCCCCTCCGGGCCCAAATCTATCACCCAATCCCCTTGAGAGATCACATCCAAGTTGTGTTCGATGATTATCACAGAGTTTCCATCGTCCACAAGGCTATGAAGGACAAGCATGAGCTTCTGAATGTCCTCTCGATGAAGCCCTGTAGTTGGTTCGTCGAGGATGTAAACACCACCTTTCTTTCCCAGTTCCGCCGCCAGCTTCAGCCTTTGCGACTCTCCCCCCGAAAGTGTCGACAAGGGCTGCCCGAGGGTTAGATAACTAAGTCCTACTTTGCCAAGCATCTCAAGAGCCTTCTTCGTCCTTGCTTCGGAGAAGAGGGGCATCGCTTCTTCCACCGTCATAGAGAGAAGATCGTAGATGCTTCGCCCGTTCCAGAGAAGAGACAGAACCTTATCGGAGAACCTTTTCCCGCCGCATTTTGGACAAAGAATTCTTACATCGTCAAGAAAGCTCATCTCTACTGAGAGCACCCCCGCTCCCTTGCATGCGGAGCAAGCTCCGGAGGAGTTGAAGCTGAAAAGAGAAGGGCTTTCCCCGGTTGCATGAGCGAAAGTCTTTCGAATCTGATCGAAGATTCCCAGAAAAGTTGCTGGATTTGAACGGCTATTCCCGGTTATTGGGTTTTGGTCCGCCACGACCACATCCCCATGCTGTTTAGCGAAAACACCGTGAACAAGAGAGCTCTTTCCGCTTCCTGCAACTCCTGTAACGCAAACCAGAACTCCTTTAGGTATCTGAACAGTGATTCCTTTAAGGTTGTGAAGGGTGGCGTTTTCGATTTGCCACGCCTCTGTCCATTTTCGCCTATGTATCGGTTTTCCCTCCTGCTCTTTTCTCAAAGTTGCGACAGTTTTGGAGCCCGAATCGATATACTCTTCGATAGAACCGTTGAAGCAAATTTCCCCCCCAAAACGACCCGCCCCTGGCCCTACCTCGATAACATGATCTGCGGCGGCAATAAGGGTTTCATCGTGCTCCACGACAAAGACGGAGTTCCCATAGGCGACAAGACCCCGGAGAATGGTGATCAGCTGTTCAACATCCCGAGGGTGAAGACCTATAGTGGGTTCATCAAGGACATACATCAGACCGGTAAGGTCGCAGTCAAGCTGCCGGGCCATCTTTACTCTTTGGCTCTCCCCTCCGGAGAGGGTTGACACACACCTGTTCAGAGAGAGGTACCCCACTCCAATCCCGATAAGGTGGGAGAGAATCCCTCTCATCTTTCTCACTAGAGGCTCTGCAACTTCTCCTCTCACCGTGGCGAGCCATGCATCCAACTCCACCAACTCCCTCTCTACAACATCCCCTATACCATAACCTTGAACGCGAGAAGAAAGAGCCACTTTGTTGAGGCGCCGGCCCTGACATTGGGAGCACTCCTCGTAAACGAGGAAACGTAGGCAGCTCTCCCTTCGCTCTCGAGGAAGTTCTTCACTGTCTCTGTTGATATAGAGCCTCTCCAGCTTTTGAACAACGCCTTCCCATACCTTGGAGTAGGTTCCCGCTCCGTGTTTTTTAATGATAGGTAAGGAACGGGCATAAAGAAGGGTGTTAAGTTCTTGATCCGCAAACTTTTCCAACGGTGTGTCGTTGTCAAAGAGTTCTGAACCGAGAAGTTCACGCCAATTCCAACCTCCGATCCGGTAGTCCGGGTGGAGGACGGCCCCCTCCTTTAGGGATTTCCTTCGATCGAGAAGGAGGTTAGGATCTATGCTTATTCTTCTTCCCAACCCTTTACATGCGGGGCACATTCCTTCGGGGTGATTGAATGAAAAATGAGAAGAGAGCAACCCAGGGACGCTTCCACAACGGGAGAAGAGCATTCTTAGGTATGTGTAGACCTCTGTTGCGGTTCCCACGGTCGAACGAAGGGTGCGTCCCATTCTCTTTTGATCGATGACAATAGAGGGAGGAAGATTTCGTATAGAGTCCACCTCCGGTCTAGAAAGTTTAGGAAGACGACGACGGGCAAAGGAGCTGAAGGTTTCGATGAGTTGACGCTCGGCCTCTCGATGAACCGTGTCAAAGAGGAGTGAAGTCTTTCCAGAACCGGACACCCCTGTAAAGACAACAATCCGGTTTTTTGGTATATCCAGAGTAACCCCCTTCAGATTGTGAACGTGCGCATTCTCAACATGGATAGACTCTTTCATGCTCTCTTCCTTTCCCACGCAATTCATGCCCATGGCTCTCTTCTCTCCCTTGCTAAACGCTTGTGACACTGTGTTTCACCTCTATTTGAAGAACTTTTTCGGCCCCGGCTCAGCGCTCAACATCATTATTCTCTTGGATAGGAACTCTCCGCCATCCCCTTCCATAATTTGTAAAACCACTATTTTCGTTGATTTCATGACTTTATCAACATGGAGATGTTTTCATTTTCCGTCTTCTCTAAGTCCAGAGGTGATTATAGGCGACATCACCCGTTAATTCTTGGCGCTTGTTGCTTTTTTTATTACACTCATTGCTTTCGACTATGCAGATCTTGCTACCCAGAACACGCCACTGAGCTACAGCAACTACAGCGGACACTCCATTTAATTTTCTTTCAATATGACATCCTTTTGGCCTACCAAGCCTTTCAAATCCTCGGCTCACAGCATTATTTGAACGACTACAACGGACACTCCCTTC
>JAMOAD010000267.1 GCA_023621955.1 Acidobacteriota bacterium | reverse complement strand
ACCTTAAGAAACTGTTTCGGGAGGGGGTTCTCCAGACGCTCTCCCGTCCCCGAAGCCAGAAGCACGGCATAGTTTTTCATCTTCTCTTTCTCTCTCCCATCTTCCTGATCTTGTCGATCACCCTCAAGACCCTTACGCCGTCCTCCAGGGAGGAGAAGGTCTCGACGCTTCCCCTCTCCAAGGCTCGGTCCAGTTCCCAGAAGGGACCCGCGAAACCCAAGGCTCCGGCCTCCCCCTCCAAGGGAGGGAAAGGCTCCTGGACAACCTCCCGGTAACCGCTGTACCGCGGGCTCTCCTTGGCCTTCCAAATCTCTGCGCACCCGTTGCCGATTCTCAAACACCCTTCGCTCCCCTCAATGTCGAGACGGAACTCGAAGAAGCGTCGGTCGCCGCCGCTCTCCAGGACCAAGGGAATGTTCCCGGGCGCCCTCAGAAGGGTCGTCACCTGACTGTCGATTCCCCCCCTCTCCTTCACCAAGGCCCCTTCCACCCGGAGAGGAGAACCGAAGAACCAGAGGAAGAGGTCGATCAGATGGGTCCCGTCGTGTAAAAGCGCGCCCCCTCCCTCCTTCTCCCTCATCCACCCGAGAAGGGAGGAGGGGGGAAAGCCCAGAAAGATCCGGCCGTAGGCGGAACGGAGGTTCCCGATCGCCCCCTCCCGTAGGAGCCTCAGCGCCTTTCTGTAGTAGGGGCTCCACCGCCTCTCATGGTTGACCACCACGGGGACTGGGCTTTGACGCCAACTCCGAAGCATTCCCTCGGCCTCGCCCAGGGTCTTGGCTACCGGCTTCTCCAGGATGATCCCCCCGACGCCTGACCGAAGTGCCTCTCTGAAGAGGGCTGGATGGCTCTCCGTCCAAGTCGCGATGACGACAACCTCCGGCGCCAGGCTCTCCAAGGCCTCCTTTCCGTTTCGAAAGAGGGGGACTCCGGGAACGAGGCGTCCCGCGTCGGCGAGACGTTCGGGATCTTGATCGCAGAAACCGACGGGAACAAAGGTCTCCGGGAAGGCCTTCATCCCCCCCCAGAGAGAGGCGGGCTTGCGCCTCTTCGGATCAAACTCGTGGAGAAGTCCGGCGTTCCCGCATCCGATCAGGAGGGTCCGTCGACTCATCCCCTCCCCCTCAGAGCGGCGTAGAGGGCCCGGTAGCCCTCTTCCATCTTCTCCCGGGAGAACCTCTCGGCGAAGCGTTGGGCCCCCCTCTCGACCAAGAGGGTTCTCTCCCCAGGAGTCAGGGCGAGGGATTCTTCCAGGAGAGCCTCCAGAGCCTCCCTGTTGTCGACGGGGAAGAGGGCTCCCAGGGCTCCCTCCTGAAGGATCTCCCGGTGTTCGGGAATCGAGGAGGCCAGGATAGGAATCCGCTCCCGAAGAGCTTCCAGAAGGGTCAGAGGCATTCCCTCGTTCCTCGAAGGAAGGACGAGAAGGTCAAAGAGGCTTAAGTAGGCATCCCCTTGGGGCCTGTACCCTCCGAAGACAACCCTCTCCCGAAGGCCCTCCCTCTCCGCCCTCTCCCTTAGGGAACTCTCATCTCCGTCCCCGATGAAAAGGAGGATCAAATCTGAAAAGCGACGGGCCAAGGGAACGAAGGCCTCGAGAAGGAGGGCTTGGTTCTTCCTCTCCCCCAGGGTTCCCAAACAACCGATGATCCTCTTGCCGCGTCCCTTCTCCTCTTTCAGCGCCGACCAGAGGGGGTCGCCGGGCAAACCTCCCGCCCCTATCGAATCGACCCCGTTGTAGACCACTTCGACCCTCTCCGGAGCAAGCCCCTTGGAGAGGAGAAAGTCCCTCCCCGTCTGAGCCACCGCCACCACACGGTCAACCCTGCTCATGACGGCCACGTCGGCCCTCTCCATCTCGGGGCTCTTGCGAAGGCCCCAGCCGTGCATGGTCATCAGAGTCGAGCTCCCCGGAAAAGAGCTTCCCCTCAAGACCAAGGCTCCAAGAGCGGGAAAGGCCGCATGGCCGTGGAGAATCTCCGGGCGAAGCCTCTCCAGGAGAGAACCGGCGCCGTCCAAGGCCGCCAAAAGGCCTCCAGGGTCTCTGAAGAAGAGGGAATCCGCCTCCACGACCTCGACTCCTCCCCGGCGGAGTTCTCCCAGGTATTGGGGGTAGTTGCCGTAACCCTCCACCCCGGTTCTGGAGGTAAGCACACCGACCCGATCGCCCCGGGAACTCTGCAAGAGGGCCAAGTCACGAACGACTCTGCCCGCACCGCCCTGAAGAAAAGAGGTCAGATGGAGGATTCTCATGGCCTTTCCAGCAGCTCGGCGACCCTCCTGCTGGATCCTCCGTCTCGGTGGGTAAAGGCCAGGGAGAAGAGCTCCTCTCTCCTCTCCTTCCAAGGGTCGCTCCCCTCCAGAAGGCTCAGAATCCCCTCCCTGAGTTGGAGAGGGGTCATGGCCTTGGGCCCGGGAGTCATGGAATCGTAGGGGAACTGCATCTCCCTGAAGGCCTCTCCATACTCCTCCCTGTCGAAGGGGTAGAAGAGAATCGGCGCTCCCTTGTGGAGAAAATCCGTATAGAGGGAGGAGTAGTCGGTCACCAGCAGGTCCGCCCTCTTGAGAAGGGGCATGACGTCACCCCGGGGGGCATAGGAGATCATCCATTGGTCAGCCCCGGGAAGGGTCGTGAGGAAGGAGGGATGAGCATGGGCCTTCATAACGAGAAGGATACGGTATTGTCGGAGAAAGTCAACCGTCTCTCTGCCCCCCAGGGCTTCGCTCAGGTCGGTCATCCCCCTCACCTCCCGGTAGGTCGGGGCATAGACGACGACCCTCCCGCCCTCCCGCCGGTGGTGGTCCACCCGCTTCAAGACCTCCGTGTCTCCTCCCGCATCCTCCCCAGGAAAGCTCCTGTAGAAGAGGTCGTTCCGGGGATACCCCGTCAGGGGAAGCCTCTCCTGAGGAAGGTTGAAGGCCGGTCCGAAGACCTTCTCCCTGTAGAAGGGGGAGGTTACCGTCAAGAGGTCGTAGCGGGGAAACCGACAGGCCACCCTCCTCTCTTCCTCTTCGGTCAGAGAGACTCCTCCCAGCCGTAGCCTCTCGATTCTCTTGAACCCCACGCCGTGCCAAAGTTGGAGCTTTGGGGCCGGAAGGTCTTTGAGCCAGGGCCACTTCAACCGCCAATCGTGGTTGTCCAGGACCAGCCACCGCGCCCCCAAGAGTTGACCAAAGGCCTGAAAGGAGGGGAAGGGAAGAACATCGATTCCCAAGGGAACCAACATCCTGGGGAGAGAGGCCTGAAGGGAGGGGTCTGAGGCCAACCAGAGGGGTCTGATCCCCCACTCCTGAGCGAGGTGGAGGGCCAGGGCCTTGGGGTTACCCGCGAAGAGCCCCCCGTACCCAGAGAAGAAAACGATTCTGCCCCTCTCTCCCCAGGAGGGGGAAATTTTCAGAAGACCTTTCCGGAGAGGATCCCCGTAACGTTCTTTGAAGGAGAGGGGGAAGGAGGCGGAGAGGAAGGGGGCCTCGTTGACCATGACCCTGTACTTTTGCACTCCCTGAGCCTTCAGGGATTCAACGATCCCATCGCTCTGACCCGAGGCGATCAGGATCAACCCGTAGCTCTCGAGGGAGGGGACGAACTCCGGGAACCGTTCTATCCGGTAAGGGCCGAGCCTGCCGGAGCGAAAGGAGTCGAGAAAGCCCAAGACCCGGACATCCTGGCGGCTTTTCGCCAAGAACCTCTCCAAGCCTCGGCCAGCAGCGCCGGTCCCGTAGATCCAGACTCGGCAGGAAGGGGGAAGATCCTTCACCAAGAGGGGCGCCTTCGGGTCAACCACTTTTTCCTCCCTTCAGAAAGCCTCTGCGGAAGAGCTCTCCCATAAGTCTCTCTCCGGATCCCCCGTCCCGGTAGAGGAAGGCCTTCTCGTAGAGTCTCTCCCGCTCCTCCCGGAAGGGGTCCTCCCCTTGGACCAGGAGCCGGTGGATCCACCCCTCCAGCTCCTCTTGGTTGTAGGCCTTCGGCCCGGGAGCCATGGAGCCGTAGTCGAACTGGAGCTCCCGCTGAACACCCTGGTAGAGGAGGAGGTCGAAGGGGAAGAAGAGGATGGGACGGCCGGTGTGAAGATAATGTGATCAGGAGCTGGGAGAGCCGGAGGATCGGATAGATATCCCGGCCGTTGTCCGCCGTGAGGATATGGGAGAACCTCCGGGAGGAGGCCTTCTCGACGAGGGAGAAGGAGTGTCCCTTGAGGACCAGGAGGATTCCCCGCTCCTGAAGGAACCTATCCAGCCTGAGGGGATCGAGGATCCGTTCCAGAGCCAACCGTCTCTCCAGGTCCCGGAAGGTAGGGGCGTAGACGGCCACCCGCCCGCCCCGACGGAGGTGCTCCTTCACCGGGCCGACCACCTCCTGGTCCGTAAAGAGCCACTCCTCCGGGTAAGGTTCCCTGTGAAAGAGATCGTTCAGGGGGTAGCCGGTGGTGAGAATCTCTTCCGCCTCCTCTGCGAAGGCCGGAGCGAAGACCTCCCTGGCGTAGAAGGGAGACGTTGTCACCAAGAGGTCGTAGTGAGGGTACCTCAGGTTCCACTCCTCGCGGCAGGGAAGGGAGAGCCTCTCCTTCAACCCAGCGGGCAGGAGCATCTTCTCGATCTTCTTCATCCCTACGCCGTGCCAGAGCTGAACCCGCCTCAGGGGAAAGAGGGGAAGGAGCGGGTAGTTCCAGGGCCAGTCACGGTTATCCACGACCAGAAGACGGCAGAGGGGGAGGAGGAGAAAGCCGAGAAGGCTTCCGTACCTCACCGCTCTGACTCCCTCTCTCTTGAGCTCTTCCCCAACGCTCCTCTCCGAGTAGAGCCAAACAGCCCTCTCACCCCTCCGAAGGAACTCCAGGAAGAGAGCCTTGGAGTTCCCTGCGAAGAGTCCCCCGTAGCCTCCGGTAAAGAGGGTGAAGGGACGAAGCCCTCCTGGAAGGAGAGAGAAGAGGGAGAAGATACGCCTGAGGAAGATTCGGGCCAGAGACTTCCAGAGCTTCGCCTCCCCCAGGCGGCTCATGATCGGGGGGGGAACGACGCTCCGCCGGTAATTGGAAACTCCATGGGAGTCGAGGTTCTCGGCGATGGCCTCGTAGGCCGCGGAGGCCACGAGAATCATCGCCCCCTCCCGGTCGAGGCCCTCTCGAAGAAAGCCCTCCAGGGTCCGGACCCTCAGACCCAGGACTCTCCCGCTCCGAAAGGAGTCGAGAAAGCCCAGGGGCCGAACGTCGGGCCTGGAGACCCTGAGTTGGAAGAGGAGACCCTTGCCGGCGGCGCCGGTCCCATAGATCCACACCCGGGCGTTCTGGGGAATCTCCCCGATTCCCATGGGCTTACTCATCCCGGGCCAGCTCCTTCCATTTCTTCCTCAGGAGGGCGTTGTCAGGGTTGCCCCGCAAGGCTTTCGTCCAATAGGAGAGGGCCTTCCCCTCATCCCCCAGGCGGTGAAAGCACTCGCCCAGATGGTAGTGGAGGCTGGAGCCCAGGGAGCGGGGAAGGGGCTCCTCCACCTCTTCCAGAAGCCCTAGAGACCTCTGGTACTCCCCCCTCTTCTCCCAGTAGGAGGCTTGGTTGATGGCGAATTGGGCCCTCTTCACCCGATCCCACCTCCCCTCCCGGGTCCACTCCACGGCCCTTCGGAAAAACTCCCCCCCCCGGCCCTCGAAATCTCTCTCCCCGAGGGAGAAGAAGAGGTTGATCAGGGAGGCCTTGTTGGAGAACCACCCCTCTCTCTCCTCTATGAAGGCGACGTACCGGGAGAGCCTCTCGGCGGGGATCCGGCGGACCGCCCACGAGACCGTGTCGGTGAACTTCAGCAGCAGGGCCTGTTCGAGAATATCCCCCTTGCCCGGCCAGGGGAGCCCCTCGCCAATCTCCTGGACCAGACGGCTCAACGTCGAGAGCCTCTGGGAAAAGGGTTCTCCCGAAGGCTCGACGGGTTGGCCCATCATCCTCAGCAGAAGCAGGCTCTCGTCCATCTTCAGGGAAGGTTCCCCCTTGGAGAGGACCTCGAGGAAGTCGGAGAGGAAATCCTCCGGGGTTCCCGATCTCAACCGGACCTTCCCCCGGTAGTAGAGGAAATCCGGAAGGGCAGAGGAACCGGCGCAACGAAAGTGCTCCACCAGCTGATCCAGAATCGAAAAGGAGGAGCGGCCCTCCACGAAGGTCCTCTGAGCGGTGGGCTCTTCCAGGCCGAAGGTTTCGACCACCCGTGAAACGTTGTAGTAGTCCCGTTGGAAGAGGGCCATCATCCGCCTGACAAAGGAGGAGGAGAGGCCGTCCTGACCGTAGTAGTCCGGTTGTGCCCCCATCAAGCGGCCGCTCCAACGGTCTCTGAAGGTGGAGAGGCTCTCGGATTGGTGAAGCCCTGTCAGACCGGTCTGGGTTTCGTAGTGGAAGAGACGGATGGAGGGCTCATAGAAGACTCTGTACCCCCTCTCGGCAACCCGAAGGCAGAGGTCGATGTCCTCGTAGGAGGAGTGGTAGGCGGGAGAGAACCCCCCAAGGCTCCGGAAGAGATCCCCGCGGATCGCCAAGAAGGCCCCCAAGACCCAATCGACCTCCCTTCCCCTGTTGGTTCCGGGCTCGTCGCCTCGGGCCCGGTAGTAGAGGTAGTCGCTTCTCCACTCCTCTTCGTCCAGGAAGCCTCCGGCGAACTGGACCAGGCGGCTGTCCGGATAGATCAGCTTGGCTCCGACCACGCCGATATCCGGCCTTTCACGGAAAAGCTCTTCGAGCCGCTCCCCCCAGCCAGGAGAGAGAAACTCCGTGTCTTGGTTGAGGAAGAGGAGAATCTCCCCCTTCGCCTCAGCCGCCCCCAGGTTCGCGGTTCTGACGAAGCCGAGGTTCTCGGAATTTCGGGAGGTTCTGATCGCGAACCCCTCTCCCACCCCCTCCAGGCACATCGGTTCAGGGGAGGCGTCATCCCTCAGGACCACCTCCACCCTTCCCAGGGCTTCCGTCTCGACCAGGGAGCGGAGGCATCTGCTGAGAACCTCCCCGCCGTTGAAACAGGGGATCACCACGCTGATCATGAACCCCTCCGTTTCCACCTCTTCCAGGCCCGGAAGCGTCGACGGAAAGGAGAAGCCGTAGGGGGAGTCTCCCTCATGTCGCTCTCTCCCCGCCCCTCTTCGCGCCGCTCTCTCAGTAGACGACCGCTTCGGAGTCCCACATCCTCACCTTTTTAAAGTTTTCCTTGGAGGAGAAGAGTTTCTGAAAAAGCGTGAAGTATCTCCTGTAATGGCTGAGATCGGTCAAGAAAAGTTTGTTCTGGGTGTAGCAGAAGATCCTGATCTTGGGGGTGTTCTGGAGGAAGAACCTGGCCACTCCCTCATGAACCCCCGGCCAGTGGAGGTTGTAGTAGTCGTCGAGGATGACGATTCCTCCGCTCTGGAGAATGTCTTGAACGAAGAGGAGGTCGTTGACCGTGTGAAAAGGGGTGTGGCCTCCGTCAATACTGACGATTCTGAAAGGACCGTACTCCTTGAGAAACTCCACTTTGTCCAGGGGGGTGAGGGAGAGACTGTCCCTTCGGAGCAGTTCCACTCTGGACCTCTCCTGGACATACTTTTCGAGGTTCGCCGAAACCGCTCCGAAGTCCCCCTTCCCGGACCCGTCGATGTTCTTTCCCTGATCTTCGAAGAGGTCGATCCCTAGGGCGTACTCCTCGGGCCTCTTCAGTAAGGCCAGGGGGATGAAAAATTTCCCTTGGTGGACACCGATCTCCATGACGCTTCCCAAGATTCCCGCCTCCCTTTGGAAACGGTCCACCTCAGTCAGGGGCTCTTCGATCCCCTGGCTGAGCCATCCCTCCACTTCGTCTATCCCGCAGGACCAGTAGTTTTTCACGGTTCTCGCTCCTTTTCTCTCCCTTTCTTAAGGCCTTCCTCTAAAGCTTCCGGGCCACATACTGAATGCCCTGGACATCGTACCGCATCGGTCCATGCCTTCGGACCAGCTCCTCCCACCGTTGGGGGGGAACCGGAGTCACCTTGTAAAAGAGGATGGTGTACTCGTTGAAAGGTCCTCCGGAAAGGGCACGGAGGTGGTCGTTGAGGGTAAATCGGTTGATCTTGTCTGAGAAGTAGGCCTGCTGAACGATGGTCTCCGACAAACCCTCGAACCTTTCCACACCCTGTAAGTACCTCCTGGCCTCCTCCGGGCCGTAGAGAAGGTGCATATGGTCCAGCTCCGGCATGTTGTTGAAGTTATAATTTTTGTTGATGTAGACATGGTGCCCTTTGGCGCATGAGAAGATGGGGTCGTAGTAGCTGAAGAGGTGGCCGTCCTTCTTGAGAATACGGAAGAGGGCCTCCAGAGTCTGTTCCAACGAAGCCACATGCTCAAAGGCCCCGATGGAGATGGCCACATCGAAGGTTGACGCCAGCTCTTCTCCTACCTCTTCGATCCCTTCGTCCAGGACAAAGGAGAACTCTCTCTCGAAAGCCTCCCGGAAATCCTTCCGTTTGTAGACCGGTTTTTCAAAACATTTTCCATCGCTACAGCCGTAACCCCACTTCGAGACAGGATCCACGCAAACGAACCGCCTCACCCCCAGCCGCCTCATGAGCTCCGCCGGGATGTTCACCCCTCCGACGTCGACCACGTTTTTCCCCCTCAGCGAGAACCTCCGCTGAATCGACTCCAACAGGTCGAGATGGTGCTCCGAAAACATAGGCGCAAGGAGCCTCTCACTGGGCGGCCGGAAATCCGGCCTCCTCTCTTGGGTAGGGACGGAGTAGTTCTCTCCCCCTGGAAGAGACCGTATCAGGTCCAATGCGGCCCTATGGTCGGGATACAAGACCAAGCACCGCTCCAGAAGCTCTCTCTTCTCCCCCCCCTCTTCCAGAAGAGCCCTCTTGTAGTAGCTCTTTCCGGCGATTTCAGGATCCCCCTTCTCGAAGAGCTCTGTCAACACCCTGTAGAGAGCCCGGGAGGCAGGCAGGTCTTCCCTCTGCTCGTAGTACCCGGCGACGTTGTAGAGAAGGGTCGGAAACTCTAAGGCCGTGAGCCCTTGGATCAGAGTGTTCCACTCCTCTTGGACTCCCTCCTCCGGCAAATCCTTCCGGGCGAGGTTGCGGAGCGCGGCGCCGACGCTCTTTCTCTGGAGAAGGTTGTTGACGCTCTGGAGATCGTTTTCGAAAGAGGCAAAAGAGTGCGAAGGGGCACTCTCTCCCGGAGGGGGCAGGACCTTCGATGGAGGGGGAGCGGTCCGAGGGGAGCCGGGAGGGCCCTTGCGGGCAACCAGGAAGGTGTAGTGGGGGTCGATCCCCCCCTCCCTCAAGGCAATCTCCTCGACCTTCTGGAAGGAGAGGAGCAGGGACCTTACGACCGGATTGCTCTCATCGAAGTTCCCGGCGATCTCTCCGAGGGTCTGCTCGATAACGGTCCCCCCCATAGGCCTCTTCTCGAGCACCTGAAAGCGCTCCTCGATGAGGGGCACGATTTCATCGGATCGGACCGCTTCGGAGGGGTCGGCGCCAACCACCTCCCGAACCGACTTTCTGGTGACCCTCTCCTTGTAAAGGACCGGTGAGGAGGGCTTGGCAAGGTTGACCTTCAGCTCCCGGGGAAGAAGGTCCAGGAGCTCCTGAGCGATCTTCAGGACCTTCTCCGGACATTGGAGACGGGAGGGTCCCGTGTAGTCCACAACCAGCAACAGCCCCTCTTCGGTCAACGAGGAAAGGACCGCGTCCAGGACCTCTTCGAGGGCCTCCAGGTGGTGAAGGGAGTGGAAGAAGACCACCAAATCGTAGGAAGATTCTCCTAGGGCCGGCCTGTTCAGGTCCATGACCCGGTAGTGCAGGTTCGTCAGCCCTCGCTTTGTCGCCTCTTGGGCGGCGAATTCGATCAGCTTCGGGTTGATGTCGAAACCCTCGATCTCCCGGTAAGGGTAGGAGAATTCGCCGGCCAGGGTTCTTTCCAGACCTCCGTCCCCGCAGCCCAGGCTGGCGATGCGCAGGGGTGAACGACCGGCCAGATACTTGTCCCTGAAGTAGTCGAGGTAGTGGTAATCCCTGCGTCCAGTGACAAGGTAGTTGTGAAGCTCATGGGAGCTCTTGAGGCCGCTGTAGTTCGTCAAAAGGCGCTTCCCCTTCTCCTCTTCCGAGGCAAGACAATCCCAAGCACTGCGAATCCTCTCCTGATCCCCCATTCCTCTCTCCTCGCCCATGGTCATGAAGGGAGCCCTCCGTCGGGAACCCTTCCTTTCAGAAAATCGCTCCGGAAGCGGACCTGTTCCCTCCACCCGGGAAGGGCTTTGGAAGGAAGGAGGCCATGGCTTCCCCTGTACCAAGACCAACAGAAGTCCATGAGCCGAACACCCCTTTGGCGTAAGCGGATGCTGAGGGCGTGTTCGTTGAGAATCATCAACGCCTTCTTGCGAAAGAGGGCGGGGTCTCCGATACGGGAGTGCCAGCTGACCCCTTGAAGGGGGACTCCTGCCAGCCAATCGGTGATGTACCGGACATACTGTCCGCTGAGGGATCCCCTCCGGAAGAGTCCCTCCCGGTCGAAGAAGTCGGCCTCGTCCCTCTGGGAGACAAAGGGCCCCAGACGGTCGAGAGCCGACGGGCTCATGAAGAAGAAGCACGTTCGGATCCAGTGCTGTGAACGCACACCCTTGAGGGAGACCTCCCTGTCGTAGCTGTCTATATGGCCGAGGCAGACGGGGCGGGAGGCGACTCTTGCAAGCATGGTGGGATGGAAATGCTCCAAGTACTTCGTATAGAGGACATCGAACCGGTCATCCACGAAGTGGACAAGGTCAAAGCCTTGGATCTCCTCGGCGTAAGCGGCCCGGATTCTGTCCCATCCGCTGAACTCCCGCATGGAGTTGTCGCCGGAAAAGAGGCGGAAAGGGCCCTCCACCCCTTCGGGGGTCCCTTCGGGCAAGGAGTTGTCGATGATCCATGTCTCCACTCGCTCCTGGGAGAGGTTGAGGAATTGCCAACGCCGCAGCCTCTCGAAGGCGGAGGAGTGCTCCCGTCCGTACCGAAGGTAGAGGCAGAGGATTCTCATCGGGGCGACCCCTTCAAGAAGAGGTTGAAGCTCTTGAGCAACTCCCCGTAGACAGCGGAGGGGGAGAGGGAGCTTACCGTGTACTCTCGGGCCTCCCGCTCCATCCGCTCCCGAAGCCCCGAGTCACCGGCAAGGAGCCCCATCCGTTTCACGAACTCCTCCCCGGTCCGGGCGACCGCAAAGAGGTGCCCCTCCCGGTCGGGCAGACCCTCCACCCCGGCGGGAGTGCTGAGAAGGGCCTTCCCGTAGGAGAGAGCCTCCAAGGACTTGATCTTCAAGCCTGTTCCGGCGACCACGGGGTTGACGACAAAGAGGGCCTTTCTGTACTCCGAGGCTAGGTCGGGAACGTAACCGGCCAACTCGACGGAGGGGTCTTCACAGGTCAGGTTTTCACAGACCCTCCCGAGAACCCTCAACTTCAGACCTCCCAGGCTCTCCCCCCGCTTGCTCCAAACCTCCCGCAGGAAGGTCTGAAGAGAGTTGACGTTCAGGGCGTTCCCGGAGGCAACGATCAAGACCGTCGGCTCTCTCTCGTCCTTCACAGGATCCTCGTCATACTTCGGCTCGAAATCGACGCCCGTGGTGATCACCAGGGGCTTGACCGAAAGTTCCTGAAAACGTCTTCTCTCCAGATCCTGGATCGCCATCACCAGGTCGGCTCGGTTGAGAAGGGCGGCCTCCTCCTCCGTGGTGATCGCCAAACCATCGGAAACGCCGCAGGAAAGGACCTTCTCTCTCTTGTCGGAAAACTTGTCGTGAAGATCGATCACCTTCAGAATCCCTTCGGGGAGAACCTTCAGGAGCCTGCTCATCCAGACGTACTGGGCGATAACGATGGAGGGCTTAAGCTCGCGGACCATCTCGTCGAAAGCGTTCAGCATCGCGGTGGGGCAGAAGCACTTCTCCCTCTCCTCCACCCCTCTCAGCTCCGGTTCCAGGCTCTTGTCGAGAAGATCCTGAAGGGGTGAACTCCCAAGGAGGGCCTTCTCCCGAGCCTCCCTGTCCACTTGGCGAAAGAAGTCCACATACTTCTCGATCTCCAGCTTCTGCTCCCCCGTGGCCCCCCTGCCGTCCAGAGGGCAGTAGAGGTAGGCCACCCGGAAGCCCGCTCCCCTAAGGTGCCTGACAAGGTTAAAGATCCGCAGCTCGTTTCCGGCCCCGGGAGGAGTGAAGAGGACATGGGAGGGGATCAAGACCAAGGGGAGCGTCGAATCGAGGCCTCTCAGGGTCTCCCGGTTCCTCTCCTCCCTCTCACGGCCGTCCTGGGACAAAGACCTTCGGTAGGTTTCGTAATAACACTCTATGGTCCTCTTGGCCGTCTCCTCCCAACGGAAGGTCTTGACCCGA
>JAMOAD010000275.1 GCA_023621955.1 Acidobacteriota bacterium | reverse complement strand
GACGGAGACGCCCTCTTCTCCTCCTTGGAAACGGAGACGCCCCATATCCTCTTCCTCAGCACGGGAATGCCCGGCAAGAACGTTTCTTTCCTCATCAACTATGTCAAGAATGAGCGGGGAATGGAAACGAAGACGATCTTGATGAAGGGAGCCTTCGAGAACATCGACACCCTTCTCTCCCAGGTGGCTTGCGACGGAGTCCTCGGTAAGCCCTTCTCGACGGAGGAGTTCCTTCTCTGCGTGGATGAGGCGGCCCAGACGTTCCTCAAAGAGGAGATCCCCCCTACCCTTCCTGAAGAGGAGAAGTGGAGCGGTGAGGGGAAAGAGACAGCCCCGGAGGAGGAGGGAATCCACCTCTCCTTCGATGACCTGGAAGAAGAGGAGCCCCTTCTCTTCGAAGGCGAGAAGGCCATCCAGGAGAGCGCCTCCCTCCAGGAGGGCATCGGCGTATACCCCCTCCACGAAGAAGATGTCATCCCCAACGATGAGAAGACCCGCGAGAGCGCCAACACCTTCTCTTCGCTCCTCATAGAAGAGACCTCCGACGAGGCCAAGGAGGAGAAGGAGAGCCTGAGCAACCCCTTCATGGAAGAGAGTGCGGAAGACCTCTTCTCCGAGAAATCGGCTCCTCAACTCCAAGCAGAGCCCGTTGCCGAGGTCGACGACAAAGCGACGGCCCTCTTCGAGATTTCCACAGACGCCACGGTTCAGGCGCCGGTCGCCCCTTCCGCCGTAGAGACCTCCCTCTTCGCCGAGACTCCACCCCCTCTGGAAGTTCCCGCCCAGGTCAACAAGCTCCCCACCCAGAAGATGGTCCAACCCACGGAGGCCTCGATCCTCGAGAAGGCCGCCAAGGAGAAGGTCGAAGAGATTCTCTGGGAGATCCTGCCGACCCTGGTCAAGGAGGCGGTTGCGAAGGAGCTGGAGAAGGTCAAAGAGGAGTTCCTCTCCCTGGAAGAGAGAGAGGAGGAGACCCCGCGGTAAGAAACCTGGGGCCTCAAAGCTCTACGAGTCTGTAGTCCGGTTGTCCGAAGCCCAACTCCTTGGCGTACTCGATCTGAACCCGATAGGGGACGGCGTGCGCGATCTCCGAGAGAGGTCGACCGGCTTTCCGCTCAACCAGATCCAGGGCGGCCGAATCCACCGCGATGGGGTCCCTCCCCGCCACGGCCCCCATGTCTTCGACGATCCTTGAGAGGGGAGCGGGCATACAGTCGCAGTCCTTGGTAACCTTCATGAGAAAGGTGATGTAGAAGAGCTTCCCCCGAAGAGCCTGGGTGACCCCCCAGGCGTATTCGGTCAGCTTCTCCTGAAAGCGTTCGTAGGTCTCCCCCCAATCGAAGCCGACCGCCCCGTTCCGGCAGACGGTCAGACACTCGCCGCAACCGATGCAGACCTCCTTCTGAATAAAAGCCTTCTCCCCCTCCAACCTGATCGCCCCCCGGGGGCACCAGCGGAGGCAGAGGCCGCACCCTTTGCACTTCTTCGTCTTGATCACGGGCTGGGCCACCGCGTGTTGGCTCAGCTTCCCCTTTCGGCTGGCGCAACCCATCCCCAGGTTCTTCACCGCCCCTCCGTACCCGGAGAGGGCGTGGCCGGTCATGTGGGAGACGACGATCAGGGCGTTCGCCTTAGCCACCTGGGAAGCGATTTTTACATGGGTATAGAACTTCCCCTTGATCGGGACGATGACGTCCTCGTCTCCGGTCAAACCGTCGGCCATGATCAGGGGCAACCCGACCTCATCGTAGGTGAAGCCATGGCGGTAGGCGAGCTGGAGGTGTTCCACCGCGTTGCTCCTATGCCCGGTGTAGAGAGTCGCCGTCTCGGTCAGAAAACCGAGGACCTTCCTCTTCTTGAGAGAAGAGGCGAGAAGCTTGAAGAAGAAGGGAGAGACAAAGCCTTCGGTCCCCTCCTCTCCGAAGTGGGTCTTCACCCCCACCAGTTGACGGGGCTGGAGGAAATCCCACCATCCCTGGGCTTCCGCCGTCTCGGCGACCCTCTTGTAGAAGCTCTCTTCACCCTCCCCTCGGTAGGGGAGATAGTAGACCGTTTTCCCATCCATCTTTCATCTCTCCTGGCCGGCTTCGCCGTCCCATCCGATCTGATCCGAGAGTTCGTTGGGGTTTCTCCCCTGGCAGGGGAAGAAGCGGGAGAGCTCCTCTCCTGTCCGTCTCACCGCCCTCTCCAACCCGCCCACGTAATCGCCCTTCTGAAAGCTTTCGCCCATCCCTGAGGCGAGAGAATCCCAGAACCCTTCGGGAACCTTCTCATGAATTCCCTTGTCTGCGACGATTCTCAGCACCCTTTGCCAGGGAGCCACAAGGATGAGGACCCCGTTCCTCTCCTGTGTCCTGTCCAGCTTCAACTTGTGGAAGAGCCTCTCCCCTTGAACGGTGAAATCCTTCTCCACCTTGGAAACCAGGTGGATCACGATCTCCCCTGTGCTCTTCCCCTCCGCCTCACCGATAGCCTTCCTCAGCGTCTCCAGATCTTCTTTGGAGAAGAACTCCTTCTCTTTCCCCATGGTTCACCAGCTCCCGGTGGCGCCGCCGCCACCAAAACTCCCGCCGCCGCCTCCGGAGAAACCGCCTCCGCCGCCCCAGCCGCCTCCACCCCAACCTCCGCCGCCCCAGCGGCTTCCACGGCCGGAGCCCATGCTCCCGATGGTGTACCCCGCCACACCCATCAGCCCCCTCCCTCTGCCGCCCATGATCAGGAGGAAGAAGAGGATGAAGAGAATCTTGAAAAGAAGGAGGCCGCCGCTCTTCCCTGTCCTTCTCTGTCGGGGCTGGTACTCGCCTTTAACGGCCTTTTCCAGGGCGTCGGTGATGTTGCGGACCCCTTGCAGATACCCCTCGGGGTTGGCGGAGGAGGCTCCCCAAAAGGAGGGGGCTATCTCGTTGTCTATGAGGGATCGGGCGGTGATGTCGGGGATTCTCCCCTCCAAGCCGTAGCCGACCTCCAGGCGGATCTTCCTCTCCTCCAAAGCCACAAGAAGGATCAACCCATTGTCTTGATCTTTAAACCCGGTCTTCCACTTCTCCGCCAGGTCGATGGAGAACTGCTCCACATCGGCCCCTCCAAGAGACCCGAAGAAGACGACGAAGAGTTGGCATCCCGTGGTCTCCTCGAAGCGGGCCAGCCTCTCCTCCATCTCCACACGGCTCTGTTCCGAGAAGAGCCCGACAAAATCGTTGAACCTTGACGGAGCCCTGTCCGGAATTTCCAGAGAGCCCCCCAGGATCGAAACCGACAGGAGGAGGAAGAGCAGAGGGAAGAGGAACTTTTTCATCGCAAGACCGCTCCTTGAACCAAGAGATACGGAGAGAATCAGAACTGAACCTTAGGCGCCTGGGCCGCCTCTCCGGAGACCTTGAAGTACTCCTTGGCCCCGAAGCCTCCCATCTTGGCGACCAAGACGGTCGGGAAGCGTCGAACCCGGGAGTTGTACTTCTGAACCTCTTCGTTGTACCGGTGCCGCTCCACGCTGACCCTGTTCTCGGTCCCTTCGAGTTGGGTCTGGAGGGCCAAGAAGTTCTGGTTGCTCTTCAACTCGGGGTACTTCTCCACGACCACCATGAGCCGGCTCAAGGCCGATCCGAGGGTATCCTGAGCCTGGCTGAACTGGGCGAACTGGGCAGGATTGCTCAACATCTCCGGGGAGACCTTGATCTGGCCCACCGAAGCCCTTGCCTTGGTCACCTCTTCCAAGACACCCTTCTCGAAAGCCGCGGCACCCTTGACGGCGGCGACGAGGTTGGGAATCAGATCGTAGCGGCGCTGGTATTGGTTCTCCACCTGCGACCAGGCGCTCTTAACGGTCTCCTCGCCCTTGACCAAGCCGTTGTAGACGCCGGTTCCCCAGAGGAAGAGGATAAAGACAACACCAACAACCACCAGTATGGGAATGAACTTTCTCATGTGACCTCCTCGAAGAGTGAGCTGTCACCCTACAATAACATAAATCCCCTCTTCTCCCAAGGGGAGGAGGCTCCCGGCGTCATCGGGTTTCCGGGGAGGAGAACCGTCTCCTTCGGGAGAGGTAGAGGAGCCCACCTACCAGGACCATCGCCCCGGAGAGAGGGAGGCAGAAGAGGCCGAGGACCCTGAGCCAGGGATCCCCGGGGAAAACCTTCAGGAAGGTCACTCCTCCAGCCAGGATGACGAAGCCGCTCCTGAGGAAGGCCAGAAAGGTCCGCTCATTGGCCATCTTGGTCCTCTCCAGGGCAAGGCTCTCCCGGCGGTCGATCCCCTCCTCTCGGGCCCCGTTCTCCCCTGGGAGGTTCACTCCTCTTCCTCCTCTTCTTCCCCGGCCAAGTCCCCGAAGACCTCCATGATCTTGCCGTTCTCCTCGAGGGCCGCCTTCAGATCCGGGTTATCCATCCAGGAGGCGACCTTGGCAAAGGCCTTCATGTAGCGTTCGGAGGCCCCTTCGATCTTCTGTTCAATGCTTTCGAATTCCGGATCTTTGACCTCTTCCTTCTCTTCCTCGTTAAAGAAGAGGGGAAACTTCTCCTTCATACTCTGAAAGCGTTGCCCCAAGGGGCGCATGTCGGCGGAGAAGGCCCGGATGGCCGCGGCCGCCTGGGACGCATTTGTTGAAGCGTCGATGCGCGCCGTCACCTTGTCGAGGAGGGAGACGTATTCGCCGAGAAAGGCGGTCAACTCGCCCTTGAGTTCCGGAGGAACCGTACTCTGGGCTGGAAGAAGGGTGGTCAGACAAAAGACGGAGAGGAGAAACAGGATAATCTTGCGCATGGGTGGCTCCTTAAGGTCCGGTCTTTCCGGTCCCCTTAGATTACCACTTTTTCTCCCTTTTCTGAAGAGGAGGCTCTTACGTCAAGATCGACTCCAGGGCCCCTTCCAGTGAGAGGGTCGCCCTCCTGAGGTTTCTCCGAAAGGAGAGGAGGTCGAAGAGGACCGACCGGTTCTTCAGGCTCGCCTTGGCCAGCCCTCCCCAGGAGACCCTCTTCCAAGGAATCCGCCAGATTTCGGGAGGAGGGAAGACCATCCCCAAGGGATCGCTCACGGCCTTGACCACGGAGGCTTCGATCCCGTTATCCTCCGCCCAAAGGAGGGCGTGGTAACTCTCCATGTCGACGAACTCCCCCCACTCGGCCAGGGAGCCCTTCTCTTCCGGGCCGCAGAGGGTGTCGGAGGTGACCCCCCGAACGATCCAGACCCGGCTCCCCCCCTCGGCCAGAGGGGCGATGGTTTCCCGGTAGGAGGCCTTCAGGACCGGCCCTCCCCCGGGAGCGGCGGTGACGCTCTCGGCGACCACCAGATCCCCACCCTTCAAGGAGGCGTGGAGGGCTCCGGCATACCCGGCGACGATCAGACGGTCCATGGGGAGACCGCTCCTGAGGAAGTTGTCAAGAAAGGAGAGGGTCCGTCTCTTCCCCACTCCCGAACAGGCCATGTAGCCTCCGGAAAAGCTCCTCACCCCTCGGGGTCCTCCCTGGAGGGGCCGCGCCCCAAGCTTCTCGGGCAGAGCCCCGAGTTCTCCTTCCAAAGCCGTCATGACAAGAGTCTTCATCCTTTTCCCACCCTCCCCGGATCCCCCGCCGCCTCCGCCGTTTCCAGAACAAGATCGAAGAGGCGGCCGTAGAGCCGTTCCGAACGGTAATTGTCAACCGATTGTGAGCACCTCTCCCGGGAGTAGAGGGCAGGGTTCGTCAATACCTTCTCCAGAGCCCGAGCGGCGTCTTCGGGGTGGGTGCCGCTCACGACCTCCCCGTTGATTCCCCCAAGGATCAGCGATGCCAGGTCCCCCACCGGAGGGGCGACCACGGGAAGCCCGCAGGAGAGCGCCTCCAACGCCGTCAAGGGCAGGCCTTCAAAACGGCTCGAGAGAAGGAGAAGGTCTGCGGCCCTGTAGAAAGAGGCGATCTCGGAGGCCTGCCGGTAGCCGAGGAAGAGGACCCGCTCCTCCATCCCCTCTCTCTTGACTCTCGCCTTCAGGGCACCCGCCATGTCCCCCTCTCCGACGATGAGCAGGAGTGTCTTGGAGAGGGCGGGGTTGAGGGCCTTCAACGCGTCCAGCAGGGCCAGGGGGTTCTTCTGGGGCTGAAGCCTTCCAACGAAGAGAATCCAGGGTCGGTGGGGGTCCAGCGCCTCCTTTTCGGCGAGGGCTCTTCGGACCTCCTCCTTCCCGGAAGGGGAGAGGGAGAAGGTCTTCCCGTCAAACCCCGGGGGAAGGTAGAGAAACTTCTCTTCCCAGAGGGGGTAGAGCTCCCGGTACTCCTCCCAAGTCTCCCGATGGACGCAGAAAACCCTTTGGAGGGAGCGGAAGATCCTCTTCTCCACCCTCCTGTAGAGTCCTGGGCACCGGCTCCAAAGAACCTCCCCCGGCCCGTTCATGATCTGCCTCTTCACATCGTTGTGGACCACCGCGACCCGAGGGGTTGCCCCGTTCAAGGAGAGAATCGCCGGTTCGATCCTGTTGAAGAAGAGGATCCGGTTCTGCCAGGAGAGGCCGGAACGTCTAAGGGCCACAGTGTACCGGAGGGAGAGGGGAGGAAAACTCCGCCGGTTCTCGCCCTCCTCCTTGAGAAGGGGGAGAAAGCGGTACTCCCGCCCCGCCAGGAGCTCCTCCCGCCACTCCCTTAACCGCACCTCTCTGGAAGAGGTGCCCACCAGCTCGATGGAAAGACCGGAGGGGGAGAAGCGGATCATGTTCTTCACGAAGCTCTCCGCGCCCCCTACCTTTCTCCCCAAGGGGTCCATGGGGTGAAGAATCCTAAGAACCATCATGTTTTCCTCCTCCCGGAGAGAGAGCGAAGAAACTCCGTTAACCTCTCCCCCTGGGCCTGCCAACTCCACTGTTCCAAGACCATCCGCCGCCCCTGAAGGCCTCGGTCCCGAAGAAGCTCCTCCAAAGGAGGGCTTTCGAGAAAAGAGGCAAGGGAGGCTGTGCCGAGGAAGAAGAGGCTCCCGCCCCGAGGGTCCAGAGGGCGGAAGAGCTCTCCGGCGAGGACGGGACGCTCCATGGCCAGGTACTCGAAAAGCTTCAGAGGGTGGTTGCACCTCCAATACTCCGTCTCCGGGTAGAGGAGAACCCCCAGGTCCGCCCAGAGGAGTCGGGAGGGAACCTCCTCGAAGGAGATCGGGTCGAGGAGAAAGAGCCGCCCCTGCAGATCGGGCTCCCGGGCCAGATCCTCCAGCTCCCTTCGGGCCGGACCGTCCCCCAGGAGCACCAGGGCGACCCTGGACTCCCTTTGCTTCCTGAGAGCCTCCACAACCTCCAGGAGCCCCCGGTTGTAGGAGAGTTCCCCGTGTTGCATCAAGACGAACTTTCCCTCCAGCCAGGGAGGACGCTTTGGCCCCTTTGCCCGGGCGGGATCGAAGAGCTCCGTGTCGACGCCGGAGCCCCAGACGCCGACCCGGTCGGGCCGGGCTCCCTGTCGGACAACCCTCTCCTTGTAGTAGGGGGTGATGACGGTGATTCCGTCGAAGAAACGCCGAGAGACCCACCCAGAAAGCCTCTCTAAAAAGTGCGCCAAGAGTTTCGCCCCACCCCGACCCTTCCGGGAGCCATGGTCCAAGGGTGTCCGGTGGTCCAAGACATAGAGGGGACGCTTCCGGAAGAGGAGGGAGGGAAAGGCGAACCAGAAGGAGAAGGGGTCGAGGATCACCACGTCGGGACGGAAGCGGCTCAGCTCACGGGAGAAGGCGATTCGCCCGAGAATCCAGAACGAGAGGAGACGGCCTCCCCGAAAGGCCCAGAGGGGAAGGGGGATGCTCCGGCTCTCCTCCCCCTGGAGTCCCGCCACGGCGACGCGGACGCTGTGCCCCTCCCCCTGAAGGGCCTCCGCCATCTTCCGCCACGTGACGCGGTGAAACCGGTCGATGTCGGCCTGGAGCCGGGGGAACCAGAGAATCCTCATCTGCCCCTCCCCCTCAGGAGCAGTCCCAACCGACGACGTCCCCTGAAGAGTCTCAGAGGAAGCGGGGTGGAGAAGGAGCGGCGAAGGGAGCCCTCGGCCCAACCGAGGCGGGAGAGGGAAGCGCCTCCCAGGAGGATCCCCCCGACCGCCTCCGCCAAGGTGGCCCTGGGGGCCAGGGGACGGCTCTCACCGCCCTGCTGTCCCTCCTTGTGGGACCAAGAGCCGAAGAGTTCCGCCTCTTCCCGGCTCGGATCCCCGAGGAAGTCCTCCAGAAGGAGTTCCGCCACCCCTCCCATCTCGCTCTCTAGAAGCGTTCGGGGATCGAGGGAATCCGCCAAACCCTCCGCGTAGAGGAGAACCGCCCGACGAAGGGTTCCCAACCCCCACTCCAAGGCCTCCCGGTTCTCCTGGCCGGAGAGGCGGGGCTTCCAGAGC
>JAMOAD010000146.1 GCA_023621955.1 Acidobacteriota bacterium | reverse complement strand
CGCGTCGAAGTTGCTGACCCCGCAGAAGACAATGGGAGCCCCTGGAAAGAGGTTGTTCCTGTACTGGATCAGAAAGTCCAGGGATTCGTTGTCCGTGGAGATCAGCAGGTCGAAGTTCCGCTTCATAAACTTGTACTGGTAGAGCTCGTAGAGCTTCTCCATGTAATAAGGGTCCACGGTCCGCTTCGTGTCCATATACTCCACTTCCGTGTAAACCGTGGGCTCCCCTTGCAGGACAGATTCTATCCCCTTGACGATCACGTCTGTCCAGGGGGAGCCTTTGTGGTCCGAGCTCAGAACGAGGACCTGCCTCTTGGCTGGGGATTGGGCACCCAAGAGGGATGCCAACAAGATAAGGAGGAGAAGGGTTCGTCTCAGTCTCATAGCCGCCAAGGGGATGAGAAACTATAGCAGAAAGAGGCGGGGAAAGTACAGAACCCCCAAGGGGATTCCCACACCATTCCCGTAACGATCTCAGAGAAAAGGGAAGAGGACGAAGACAAGGGGGTCCCAGAGAACGTGGCTGAGCAGGGGTGCCGCGAGGTTCTTCCCCCTCCATGAGTAGAGAAAGCCCCAGAAGAGTCCACAGACCAAGGCGGCCACAAGCAGGAGGGGGTTGGCCGTAGGGAGATGAACGCCCGTGTAGAGGATTGCCCCCAGAAGAGTCCCCCTCCCCAATCCCAGACTCCCCATGAGCCTCTTCTGAACAAACCCCCTCCAGAAGATCTCCTCCCCGGAGGCGATCACGACAAGCAGCAAGGAGATGGCCCAGGGGGGGAGAGATCCTTTGTCTGCGTAAACAGAGGCCAGAGAACTCTTCAAGAGAGGGGAGAGGCCGAGAGGGGATGCAAGAAGCCCCAGGACGGAGTGGCCGACCCGGAAGATTCCGAAGAGGAGGAGCGATGAGAAGAACCCGATCAGAAGTTCCCGTCTGGAGAAGGTGATCACCGGCCTCCCTCCCGCAAGAAAGGCGTAGAGGGCCAGGAGCGATGTTGTGCCGACCATGAGGAGCCAGAAATTGCCTGGCCGCAGGACAAAGGTGAGCAGGAAGAGACAGGACGCGCCGAGAAGTCCCAAGAGAAGGGGCCTGTCTACCATCATCTTCCCCCTCCAGGGAGGAGAGAGAGAAGGAGGCCCAACAGGTAGAGGAGGCCGAAGCAGAGGTGGAGTCCGGCGGTCTCACCGTCGATGAGGGCGAAGGCTTCGGGAGGGTAGAACTCTTTGAACCACACCTTCCGGACACACTTGACAGCGAGGGGCAGGGAGAGGAGGGGGAGGAGAACCGGCCAAGGGAGAGTCGCCGTAGAGACCAGCAAGAGGATGCTAAGGTAGGAGAAGACGATGAGGAGGAGGTAGAAGAGCTTCGAACCCCGAAGGCCCAACTTCATGGCGAAGGTCTCGATCCCCGCGACCCCATCGCTCTCCCGATCCCGTAGGTTGTTGCTGTGAAGGATGGCGTCCACGAGAAAGGCCGGAGGAAGGGAGGCCCAGAAGGCCAAGGGCTCCAAGGTTCCCGTATGGACCCAAAGGGTTCCCAACATCATCAGGGGGCCGAAGGCCAGAAAGACCGCCACGTCCCCCCAAGCGTGGTACTTCAGCTCCAAGGGCGGCGCCGTGTAAAGGAGTCCCAAGAGCCCACCCAGGAGGATCACGCCGACCATGGGCCAGGTTCCGGGCCGGGTAAAGAGGAAGAAGAGGCCGATCGCCCCCGCCAGAGCCCCCAGAAATCCCCCTCCTGCCAGGAAGGCCCCGGGCTTCACGAGACCTGCCACCAGAAGACCGCTGGAGCCGTATGTTCCAGGACGATCAACTCTTTTGACAAAATCGTAATAGTCGGAAATCAGGTTTGAGGCTCCGTGGGCGGCCATGCATCCGATCAGCGTAAGGGAGAGGGTAAGGGGGGAAACCGGACGGCCCAGGAGAAGGGCCAAGGCTCCTCCCAGGAGGGGAGGAAGAAAGCTGACGGTGAGAGAGAAGGGCCGCAGGGCCCTCCACCAAAGGGAGAGGCGCTTCACCGTTCCCCCTCCCAGAGGGCCAAGAGGCCGAAGAAGAGGCTTTTTCTGCCGATGGTTCTGAAGCCCCCCCTCTCCATCACCTCCTCCACCTGGGGAAGGGAGAGGAAGGAGCCCATAGAGCTGATCAGGTACCTGTAAGCCCCTGGATCGGATCCCGTCGCCCTGGCCAAGAGGGGAAAGAGGAGAGTCCCGGCGACCCTCCTTAGGAACCTCACCGGGAGGGAATCCCTACGGAAGAACTCCAGAACGTAGAGCCTTCCCCCGGGGCGGAGCACCCGGAAGAGCTCATGGATCTCCCCGGGGAGGTCGGCGAAGTTACGGATTCCGAAGGCACAGAAGACAGCCGTGAGACTCCCGCAGCGAAAAGGAAGAGGGAGGCCGCCTTGAACGAGATTCCAGGGCCCGGGCTTCTTCAGGGCTTGTTCCATCATCTCCCGGGAGAGGTCGAGGCCAAGAAGAGTCCGGCCCCGGTGGCGGTCCCTGAGAATCCGTGTCATCTCGCCGGTTCCGCAGGCCAGATCAAGAAGGGGACCTGGATTCTTTCGAAGAAAGGGATCGGCCCGCTTGACCAAGGCTTCTCTCCACAACCCGTCCATTCCCAGGGTGGCCCATCGGTTGATCCGGTCGTAGCGACTCGCCAGCTCCCCCTGAAAGAGGAAACGGGTCTCCAGAGGGGAACCGCCGTGGTCGGTCATCCCTCAAAGCCCCTCTTCAAGCCCTTCGCCGGGGAAGCCCCCGGGAGTTCCTCCTTCTCCAGGAGGTACTTTTGATACTTCTTAGGCATGAACTGCCGCTGAAGCTTGAGATTCTTCCGGCTCTCGATGGCAATGGAGCGGAAGAATCCCTTCCAGAGGTCTTGAAAGCGTTCCTCCTCTTCGGCGTAAAAGCCATCGGGGGCATCCCTCAGGGAGGGAGAACGGAGGAGCCACCCCGGAGCCTCGACACGGGCATACCCTACCCTACCCTCCCGGCAGAGGGCGGCGATGGAACGTTTCAGGTCGTGTACCATCCACTCCTGATCGCCCAGACGTTTCCGGAAATGGGCTGTCAGGAAGGGCAAGATGTTGTGGTCCGGTTCGAAGGGAGCATAGAAGACCCCGTCCCCCAGAAGCCGGAAGCGGAGAAACCCCTTCCACCGATGCACATCCCGGCCTGTCCTCTTGGCCATCTCGACCGTCTTGACAACCCCGGGGAGTTCGTAGTGGCGGTCCGCCTCCCGACCGAAACGGAGAACCGCTTGGTAGAACTCCCCCAAGGCCTCTTCGCGTCCCGGAAGCTCCGAGAAAAAGGCGTAACGGAGAAGTCTGAAGAGAGTCTCCCCTCCCCTCTCCCGAAGGGTACGGGTGGTCTCGGCCGCCTCGATGGGGTTCGCCTCCACCCTCCTTTCCATGACTCCCAGGAAAGCGACGGGGCCGCCTCCATCGGGGATGATCCGTTCCCCCCGCTCCCATTGGGGTAAGAGTGTCAGGAGACTCTCGAAGCGACCGTCGTAGCGGAGAATCCTCATCCTCCCCCCTTGGGCATGGAGAGCGGAAGGGGGAGGTCTCCGCTTCTCAACCGGGGGAAGAAGAGACGCCCCGTGGGAGTCTGCCTCTCCTCCGGCTCCACCAACGCCTCTCGAATGACACCTTCCCGGAAGCTGAAGGGTTCGTACATCCTCCCGTTACAGGTAAGGAAGTACCTGGCCCTCTTGAGCACGACTCCGATCTTACGGAGCGTCTCGAAATCCAGGGAGAGGGTACGGCGGATGCGAAGAATCCTCTTGACCGATTGGACCCCCAGACCGGGGACCCTCAGGAGGCTCTCCCTGTCGGCGGTGTTCACCTCCACCGGAAAGAAGTGCATGTTCCGTAGGGCCCAGTGGGCCTTGGGATCGAGGAGGGGGTCAAAATCGGGTCTGCCCTCGTCGAGGAGTTCGCAGGCCTTGAAACCGTAGTAGCGGAGGAGCCAATCCGCCTGGTATAGCCGGTGCTCCCTCCTCAAGGGGGGCTTGAGGGGCACCGGAAGCCGATGGTCTCTGTTGACAGGCACGTAGGCCGAATAGTAGACCCTCTTCAGGTTGTATCCCCCGTAGAGCCCTTCAGCCAAACGCAAGATCTGAAGATCGCTCTCAGGGGAGGCTCCGACGATCAGTTGGGTGCTCTGCCCGGCGGGGACGAAGAGGGGAGTGCGAAGGCTCTTCTTCCTCTCCAACGCCAGTTCCCGAATCCCCTTTCCGATATAGGCCATAGGGGTCAGGATGTTCTTCTTCTCCTTCTCCGGTGCCAAGACCTTCAGGGAGCCCTCGGAGGGAAGCTCGATGTTCACGCTCATCCTGTCCACCAAGAGCCCTGTCCGCCGAACAAGCTCAAGGGAGGCTCCGGGAATGCTCTTCATGTGGATGTAGCCGTGGTACCCTCTCTGGAGGCGGAGCTTGGAGACAACCTCCAGAAGCTTCTCCATAGTGGCATCCGGCGTCCCCATCACGGCGGAACTGAGAAAGAGCCCCTCAATGTAGTTGCGCTTGTAGAAGCCCATGGTGAGGTCTACAACCTCGTCTACCGTGAAAGTCGCCCTGGGGACATCGTTGCTCCTGCGGTTAAGGCAGTAGGCGCAATCGTAGACGCAGACGTTGGAGAAGAGTATCTTGAGGAGGGAGATGCAACGGCCGTCGTCGGCCCAACTGTGGCAGATTCCCGAAGCGTGGGCGTTGCCGACGGCTCCTTTCGCCTGAGAGGCTCTCTTGCTCCCGCTGGAAGAGCAAGAGGCGTCATATTTGGCCGCGTCGGCCAGAATAGCCAGTTTCCTCTCCAGTTCCATTTCGATCCCTCTCCCCCATTATAGCCGCCCCCACAGGCCGGGGCAAGGAGATCTCAGGGAAACTCGATCGGTTCGGGGAGCGTAATCTGACGAACCGCCTCCAAGGCGTATCCGTCGGTCATTCCGGCTATGTAATCGGTCACCTTCCTGGCCGCGTCGGCTCCTTCACTCCGGTAGAAGGAGTCCATCCTCTCCAGGTAGTGGCCGAATTTCCGATCAAGCTTCGTCTCCGGATCGGTGGCGTACCTCTCATAATCCTCCCCAATGCTCTCGATCAGCTCCATGAGGTATTCGTAGAGAGTGCGAATGATCCGTTCACAGTACTTCTCGTAGCGGGAAAGGATGCGGTTCCGGTAGATGTTGTCGTAGTTAAAGTCGGAGAGCATCCGGAAAAGGTCGTACTTCTCCTCGGAAAAGCCGATCTGGCCGGAGTCCCGGGAGTGGTGAATCAAATCAATCACCAGGGTGTTGATGATCTCGCCGTTGGTGGTCCCGATCTCCCGACGGATCCTTTCAGGAACATCGTCCAGGGAGATGAGCTCCCCGGCGATGGCATCTTCGATATCCCGTCCCAGATAGGCGATCTTGTCGGAGAACCTTACGATACACCCCTCATAGGTTGAGGGGACAGAGCTCCGGTCGACGATCTTCTCAAGGTCCTTCTCTTGCGGAGAGGGGGTCAGGGTCTTCTCGAAGGACTCTCCGTTGTGGCAGAGGATCCCGTCTTTCACGGCCCAGGTCAGGTTTAAGCCCTCCCCGGAATTGGCCAGGTGCTCGGCGACCCGGTAGCTGTTGATCTCGTGGCGGAAGGGGAAAGAACCCTTGTTCAACCTCTCCAGTTCCCGCTCTCCGGAGTGGCCGAAGGGGGCGTGGCCGAGGTCGTGACCGAGGCCGATGGCAAAGGCCAGGTCCTCCACTAACTCCCATCCCGATCGGTTCAGGCCCTTGCAGATGGTTTCGGCGATGGTCGCCACATGGAGAACGTGCTCGATTCGAGTGCACACATGGTCGTTCTCAGGGGCGAAGAAGACTTGTGTCTTATGCTTGAGCCTGCGGAAGGGGAGGGAGTGGATGATCGCCGTCTGATCTCGGAAGTAGGGCCCCCGAATGTCCTCTTCACGAGGTTTGCTCCTTTTCTGATAGACCGCTTCGCTGAGAGGGTTCTTCACCTTTCGCCTCCTTTAACGTCTCTGCCCGCAACCCTCTCCTCCCCTTCGATCCTTCTTTGGGCGGCACCGAAGTAGCGTTGATCGAGCTCCATCCCCGTGAAGCACCTTCCCAGGGAGAGAGCCGCCACGCCCGTACTCCCCACGCCCATGAAGGGATCAAGGACATGGTCGCCGGGATCCGTCGAAATCTCCACAAGGTGGCACAGGACCTTCAGGGGCTTCTGGGTAGGATGAAAGGGATCTTTAACCCTCTCCTTCCCCATACAGAGAGGGCTCTCAATGAAGTTGTGCATCCTCTTCTGACCGAGGAAGTTCCACTTGTGCCCCCTGTTCCAGCAGCAGACCACGAGTTCACAGCTGTTGAGAAAACCCGCCCTCCTCACCTTCGGAACCGGGTTGATCTTGTGCCAGACCAGGAACTGAAAGGTATCGAAGAGAGGGTCCAGGAGCCGGTGCCACTCCCCCAAGAGGTTGTAGGATGTGAAGAGGAAGAGGTTTCCCGATGGTTTCAAGACCCTCCGGAAGGGTTCGACCCACTCTCTGGGGCGGAAGGGGCTTTTATCCCAGGAAGCCAGATCGTTGTTGATCTCCTTTCGCCATCCGAGCCGGATGTTCCCGGTGGAATAGGGGCTGAGGTTATAGGGGGGATCGGTGAGGAGAAGGTCCACGCTTCCATCCGGAACCTCCGCCAGAAGCTCCAGGCTGTCCCCGTGTTGGAGGGTATAGGCTCTCTCCATGGTTTTCTATTGTACCCCACCGGGAGAGGGAGGTCGATAGTGAACATCGATCCTCCCCTTCACACTCAAAGAATTCACCGGGTTCACGAGAAAACGTCGAATCAGAAAACGCCTTGACCCCTGGTTCTCTCTTTAGTATGCTTTTGCCAAAGAGAGGCGGGGAACCGGGGAACAATGGGAAAACCTTAAGGGGAGAGGCTCTTCAGAAGCGGATGTGCAAATTTGACCGCCTGGAGAGTCCGGGGGGCTCAGCAGGGAAAAGACTCCCCCTGAGCCTCATCCCTATGGAGCAACCACAGACTTTCCCGGGGACTCGCCGCTGGAAAAGAGGGGGAGGAGGGAGAAGAATGGCCGTTGCTCTGCCGGAAAAACCTTTAGCCATGTTTCATGTCAAATTCTCTCCCCCTGGAGAGGTTCATTTCATCGAAGAATCCTGGAGGTGTCTGCGCCTCCCCCTCACGGAACCGCTCTTAGTGGTGTAAGGAGGAAAAATGAACTTTTTTCAGAACCTTTTTCAAAAGAAAGCCTCTTCGTTGACGTCGGATGGGCGGGAACCACCGGAGAGGGAGTTCATGAGGGTTTCGGGAACAGATTGGGCGACCTACGCCGCGGAAATCAGCTCCCAAGGGATGTCGGGTGAGAACCGTCAGCCCCAGGTGTGTCTCTACCTCAACAGCTCTTCGTCGGCGGAGATGCTGGCGATGTACCGTCCCGAAGAGTGCGACCGGTTCCTCGACGAACCCCCAAGAGTCGTCGCGTTTCCCGACTCCACCGGAGCGGTCCACTTCTCGTTGAAGAACGGTGAGGGGATTCGAGACATTCTCTCCCTCCTCTTAGGCCAAAGCTACCCCGACACTCTCGTTGTCACAAACGGGGTTTGCATCGGGGCTCCCCAGGCCGATAAATCGTCCATCCTAGGATTTTTCGGCGTAGCTCAGGGGATGGACTTCGCCGGGGCGCTCATATGGTAGGAACCTAAGGAGGGTTTTAAGCGGGAAAACCCTCGGAGTTTCTCCCGCCCCAAGCCTTCCTTGCGTTCCCGAAGCTTTTCCTACCCGAAGCGGGTCGTACGGAAGGGGAAACCGGCGTTGGGAGCCGGCACCTCCACCGCTTCCTACTTCTAGAGTCAAGGAGAGCCTTGCCGAAGTGGAGAGTTCACTCTTCCCCTGTTGCCGCTGTTCTTCCCAGAAAGGAGAGGCTTTGTTTCACATGACGGAGGAGACCATGACCATGATCGCCAGGATTATCAACTTTTTCAAAAAGAGAGAAGAGAACAAGGGCGAAAGGGAGGAGAGGGCCCAGGAGATCGCAGAGAGAACCGTTCCTAAGATTTCCGATCCTCTCTACCACTTCATCTGCAGCTCCAACAGGAGCCTGACCGTCGCCTTTCACAACCTCTTCACTGTCGGGGCACCCGTCTACGGGGGTTCGGCGGAGTGGTACAACGCCGAAAGGGGGAGACTCTCGGAACGTCGGAATCAGGCCGAAGCCCTCTCCATTCCCTTCGGGGGAACCCGTGCCTTTGGCCCAAAGGTTGAAGCCGTCTCCTCCGTCTCCGACGTCCTCTCGAACCTGAGCCTGGCGGCCCACGGAAGTGTCTACATCTCCGTCGTCCAGGTCGGGTCCAGAGGACAAGCTTGGGTTCAGGAAGTCTATACGACTCTT
>JAMOAD010000244.1 GCA_023621955.1 Acidobacteriota bacterium | reverse complement strand
AAGCGTCGGCGTAGGTTGGCGAAGACCGGAGAAGGATGAGCCTGTGTTAGCCGGAGGGGACGTCTGGGAGGAGTGAGGGGCGAGAGAGAAGGGTTGAGAGGCGGAAGGGGAAGGAAAGAGGATTTAGGGAGTGTCCCTAATTGGTTTTGAATAAACCGTAGAAGGTTTGGAAGCAAAGTTTCGTTTAAATATTAGGAATAAAAATTATACCGAAACGGCAGAGAAAGGCGGGGCCCCCCCGCTTGCGCGGGGGGGCTGTTAATTGGGCTATTTATTTGATCAAAGGCGGGGCCCCCCCGCTTGCGCGGGGGGGCTGTTAATTGGGCTATTTATTTGATCAAGGGGGGTAAGGGGTTTAAGGGGTCTTTTTTAACAACCGGTTTCTTCTCCACAGGGGCAGAAGCACCGGCCTCAGGACTCTTGGTTCCGGTCGAAGCAACTTCGTTCTTCCCGGATCCTTCAAAACTCTTCTTGGCATAGTCGGTTAAATACCAACCCGACCCAACAAACTTAAAGGCAGGAGCGGAAACTACCTTCTCCACCCTGCCAAAGCACTTAGGGCACTCAGTAAGCACCGGATCGTTGAAGTGTTGTATCTCTTCAAAATCATAGCCACACTTCAAGCACCGATATTCATAGATCGGCATCTTCCATATCCTCGATGAATTACATTATCACCCCTTTTTCTCTTTGTCAAGAGGGAAAAATATTTTTCTCCACTCCTTTTAAACCCTCTGTTGGAGCACTTTTACGAACGACCTTGCCTCTACCAAGAGAGGGAGTTATAGTAAGGTTGTGCCGGCTAAATCTTCCTCTATTCTCAGGAGATGTTATCCATGAACTTTCAACTGAACGCCCCTTTCTCCCTCTCCCCTCCCCAAAAAAACGTTGTCGAGACGCTTCTTAAGGATTACCAAGAGGGAGAGCGCTTTCAAACGCTCTTGGGCATCACCGGTTCCGGAAAAACCTTCGTGATGGCAAGCCTCATCGCTCTTCTGAACCGCCCCACTTTGGTGGTCTCCCACAACAAGACCTTGGCCGCTCAGCTCTTTCAGGAGCTCAGAAATTTTTTCCCCCAGAACGCGGTAGAGTACTTCATCAGCTTCTACGACTACTACCTGCCGGAAGCCTATATCCCCTCCACGGACACCTACATCGCCAAAGAGACCCTCATAAACAGAGAGATAGATCGAATGCGGCTCTCGGCCACTCGATCCCTCCACGAGAGAAGGGACACGGTCATCGTCTCTTCGGTCTCCTGTATCTACGGAATGGGAAACCCCGCCGACTACTTCTCCCAGAAAGCGGTCTTGAAGGAGAATCAGGTCTGGCCGCGCAAGGTTCTCCTTTCGCTTCTCACGGATCTCCGGTATCAGCGCAGTGACGACGTGCTCCTGGAACCGGGGTGTTTTCGCCTCAGAGGGAACATTCTCGACCTTTACCCCCCCTATACATCCCAAGGTCTCCGACTCGAATTCGTCGATGATATCCTCGACAGCTTGACCCTCTTCGACCCGGTCACGAGCTTCTCCCTCCAGAAGGTTGAAGAGTTCAACATCTATCCGACCAACTACTTCGTGACTCCCGACGAGAAGCTGAAGAAGGCCATCCCCCTCATCAGGGGCGAACTGGAATCGCGCCTCCAGGAGCTCAGAGACATGGGAAAGCATAAGGAGGCTCAACGGCTCGAAGAGAGAACCGAATACGACCTGGAGCTGATGGCGGAAATGGGCTACTGCCCAGGGATCGAAAACTACTCGCGTCACCTCACCTTCCGCCAGGCCGGCGATCCCCCCTTCACACTCCTCGACTATTTCCCTTCGGATTTTTTCATGATCATCGACGAGAGCCACATGACCGTTCCCCAAATGCGGGCCATGTACAGCGGGGACCGCTCCCGAAAGAGTACTCTCGTCGAAAACGGCTTCCGCCTCCCTTCCGCCCTGGACAACCGACCCCTCACCTTCAGGGAGATCGAGAAGCGCTTCCCCCAAACCCTCTTCGTCTC
>JAMOAD010000247.1 GCA_023621955.1 Acidobacteriota bacterium | reverse complement strand
CTACATTCTCCTGAGTAAGAGGGCCCTGAAGGGGTCCTCCCCCTTGGAGGTCAACGTTGTCTCTTTTTTCTTCGGCCTGCTGGGGATCCTTCTCTTCCTCCTCTTCACAGGCCGCCCCCTCCTCCTTCCCCCGGATCTCTTCTTGAAACCGAAACCCCTGGCGGCCTTCCTCTATCTGGGGATCGGTGTGAGCGGCCTGGCCTATCTCACCTTCATCAAGACACTGGAGCGTTTCTCGGCGCTCTCTTCGTCGGTGATCTTCTTCCTCAAGCCTGCCTTCGCCTCTCTCTTCGCCGTTGTCTTCCTCTCCGAGAGGGTCGGGCCGATCTTCGGCATCGGTCTCTTCCTCCTCCTCTGGGGCAGTCTTCTGGTGATTCGAAGCGACGGAGCCTTTCTCCTCTTCCTGGAGAAGGTCAAGGGATCCTGGGGGGAAGAGTGACCACTCCACCGGGAAGGACTCTCCTCTTCTCCCTCTTCCTCTTTCTCACCACCTCCGCGCTCTTTTCTTGGCAACTCCCCTCCTCCCTGGTTTACAGGGAAGGGAAGACCATCCACCGTTTCCATGTTCTCGGTGAGGGGGGAGGGTACCGGATCCACTTGGAATCCGAGGGCTCCGGTTCTAAGGTCTCCCAGATCTACACGACCGATGCCCTCTTAAGGACCCTCCGGTGGGAGTTGGACTCTCCCGGAGAGGGAACGCGGATCCTTTGCGAGCGGGTGGGGGATTTTCTCCGGCTCAAGGGCCTCTACAAAGGGGAGAAGATCGAGAAGGAGATGGGAATCGACTCCCGCTCCTGGAACCAACTCTTCCACCTGGGGCTGATGCCCTTCGTCCTCTCCGGGGAGAGGGAGACGGTCTTCTGGTCTGTGGGTATCAACGGGCCGGGAGCGATGAAGGCGGGAAAGGTGAAGGCGACGAAGAGATCGAGGGAGAAGATCCTCTCCCTGGGTGAAAGCGTGCAAACCCTTCGGGTCGAGATGAGCCTCACCGGCCTCCTCTCCCTCTTCTGGAAGGGGGACTACTGGTACTCCCTCTCGGATGGTCTCTTCCTGCGTTACGGGAAGAGGTCCGGGAAGGAAGGAAGCGGCGCCATGGAGTTGACCGAAAGGCGTTAAATTTTCAGACCCTTGGAAATCCCTCTCCTCCCTGGGGCCCTTCTGCCTTGAGGGGAATCCCCAACCCTGATAAGAGGTCCTTCTTAGTGGGGAGCAACCTTAGAGGCTCATCGAGGGGAGTCGCCATCTGACACGACACTCCCTGAGAGGTTTCAAAGTGCGGTAACGCCTTTTCTTGATGCGTTCTTCCATGGGAAAGGCCGCCTCTCTCCTCTCCGTTATTGACGGTCCGCCGACCGTGCGGGGGAGAAAGCCTTGGAAAAAGCCGTTGAGATGACGAAAGAGAACAAGGGGTAAGGGATAATAAGAGGACCTCCGATCTGTCAAAACTCCGAAAGGCACCATAGAAGAGAGACCTATGGGAAGGGAGGAGAGGGAATCGATATTTTAATTTTCTTGTTCTCTTCTACGACTTGTGAAAGAATCTTGGCAAACGGGGTTAAGGGGAGTGCAATGTGACGAAAAAGTCCAGGCCTATCCCTCTGGTTTTTCTTCTCAGTTTTTTGGCCTTGCCGCTTCTCTCTCAAGGCGTAGCCGTCCATAAGGTTCCGGGATCTTACTCCTCCGGCGTCCCTCTGAAGATCGTGGTGGAAACGGAGGCGCCTTGCCAATGGGCCGCTCTCTTCTTTCGGGCCGAAGGGGAGGAGAACTTTCGATCCTTGCCCTTGACCAAGGGGGAGGGGCAATCCTTCGCCGTCTCCCTCGAGACCTCTACGTTTCAAGGGAAGAGGCTGGAGTACTACTTCGCCCTGAAGGGGGCGGTGGAGGTTGTCTACCTCCCGGAACAGGTTCCGGAAACCCTTTTTCTCGTCTCATCGGCGGAGGGTCCCCAGACCTTACCCGGGGAGATCCTTCCCGGTCCTCCTCTCCGGGAGGCACAGAGAGAGCCCTCCCGGACTGGCGAGAGCAGGAACTCCGCTCTGAGCGTAGGCGGAGACCTGTTCGGGGAGAGTACGACCCTCTTCCCAGGAGGAGGCGCCTCCAGTTCGACTTCCACCGGGTACGGCGGCAACTTGAAGGCGGGCTACCGCTTTCAGAAGGGGAACCAGGAGATCAACTTCGAAGCCCGAGCCTACTACCGCTCCCAGGATGATCCCAAGGCGGACCTTCCGGATCTGAAACTCCTGGCCAAGAGTGGCTCCTTTGCCCTAGAGGTCGGTGAGATCGCCATGAACGAGGGCCAATTCTCCCTGAGCGGAGGCCGGCGCGGCGCCTCCTTGGGCTACGATGACGGTCGGTTCCGGGTCCTCCTCTTCTCCCTTCAGAATCAGAGAACCGAGTTCCAGGGGATCGGGATTCCTCGGTCCGATACGGCCCTTTTTGGAGGAAGTGTCGGGTGGAAGGGGGATCCCTGGGTCTCCCTAAAGCTCCTCTTCCTGACGGGGAAGGATGACCCCTCCCTGGGAACGAACAACGCCTATCAGAGTTTTTATAAGCCGCGAAAGGGCTCTTTGATCTCCTTCATAGGGGGGCTCTCTCCCATAGAGGGCCTGAGGGTCGATTCAGAGGTGGCCCTAAGCGACTACGACGCCGACACTCAAGACGGCGAAGAGGCTCTTTCCGGCAAGGCCTTGAGGGTGGAGGGAAGCTTCAGGAGGGGGTTCTTCGAGAGCGGCCTCAGGTGGAACCGTCAAGAGAAGGAGTTCGGTTCCATCGGCCTTCCCTTCTTTACCGCCGGACGGGAAAATCTCGCCGCCGAGCTAGGCTTGCGTTTTTCCCGTATGGGAATCGGGACCCGGTGGCAGAGGGAAGAGACAGAGGAGAGTGACAACCCCCTGGATCTGGTGAGCCGAAACGAGGGGTTTAACGTTGATCTCACCTGGATGCCCAGCAGTGGCATCTCTCTCAGGGGAGGTTTCCAGAGAGCCGACCAGGAGGCTGAAGCGGGTAGCCAGGTCCTTCCGGAGGGAGAGCTGCATCGTGATGGGATTACCGCAGGTCTGGACCTGACCCTTAGAGAGGGGACCCTCCTCTCCCTTTCGGGGGTTTGGGACTCCATCAAGAGCGACGCCTTCCCCGAAAAAGACGGGAAGAGCCTTTCGGCAAACATCGGCCTCTCCTTCAGCGACCAGAAGGGGAACCGTTTCGCTCCCTCTTTCGGCTACTCCCGGGTCGAGTCGCCCTCGGGGCCGACCACCAAGCTGTTGAACCTTTACGTAAGCGGAGCCATCGTCTTGGTACCCCAGTTCCTTCAGATGACGCTCACCGGCGCTTGGATCCGTACCGCCGTCTCAGGGCTGGAGAGTGTGACTTATCTGAACGGGGAGGGAGGCTTTCTCCTTGAAAAGAGCGTCGGGAAGAGGCCGGTCGTTTTTCTCGTGGGAATCCGGGGAGGGGTTCTTCGCAATACCCTTGCCGGGAAGTCCGATACCACGGCGCAGCTGCATCTGGACGGACAGATCAACTTCTAAAGATCGAGGAAGCGGGAGGGAGGTGACGGTATGAAAAGATCCATGAAGGCTGTGTTGGTGTTGTCGCTCCTCTTTGTTGCGGCGCCGTTCCTTCATGCCGCTATCGTCGTCTCACCTCCAAGGCCGGTGGCAGGTCAGGCGGTAACCTTCTCCCTTCAGCCCTCCAAATCCTTGACCATCACCTGGGATTTCAACGATGGGACGCCTCCTCAGAGCGGTTCTTCTCAAATTGTTCACACCTTTCTCAGGTCTGGGACCTTTCTCGTTTCCGCCCGCTACCTGGACGGGATCGAACGCCTTCAGGTCACCGTGGATCCGGCGCCTAAGAGCATCGTCTACTCCCCCTCTCTTCCGGCTCCAGGTGAAACGGTGAACTTCAGGGCCATCAACTTCGAAGCTTCCTGCGTCCGTTGGGACTTCGGCGATGGGTCGCCGATCGTCACGAGGGGAACGGCGACCCAACCCCACGTCTTCACCGGGGTGGGGAGTTATACCGTTCGAGCCTACGACTACTGCGGGGATACAAACGCACCGGCCTCCACGACGGTACGGGTTGTGGAGAGGAGGAGGGTTACGACTACCACTCTCCGCCCCGTGACAGGCTCTCCTGTGGAGTTTGTGGCGACAGGATTTCTCTCCTCTGTGATCGCCTGGGACTTCGGGGATGGGCAGTTGGTTCAAAGCGGCACGACGCGGATGACCCATCTCTATAAGTACTCCGGGAGCTATACGGTCAAAGCCGTGGACTTTTCCGGCCGGGACCCCCGCTATTACGCTCAAAAGGTTCTCAGAGTCGAAGATTCTCAGGGACCCAGGGCCCCTTTTACTCTCTCCTACCTCCGTCTTCGTTTCGAGGACGGGAGGACAGACGTCTCGGTCAAGAGGGGCTTCGATCGGTTGAAAGCCTTCCTGGATGTCAAATTCGAGGGCTCCGGAGCGGTTCTTCTGACCTGGTACGTTGACGGGAAACCCTTCAGGACCTCTTCCCTGCCCCTCGATTTCGCCGGCCAGTGTGTCCTGGACTCCGGAGCGGTTCCTCCGCTACCCACGGATCTTCCGGGGCCCCACAAGGTTTCCGTGGTGGTCCAGAGGCCCGAGACTCGGCTTCAGGTCAACCCGATCACCTACAACGTGGAGGGGCGGAGAGAGAGCGCAGAGGCTCCTAGGGTAACCTTGGTTGAACCTTTCTCCCTGGAACCTGGAAAAGAGTATGAACTCCTGCTGAGAGGTGAGAACTTCACCGGGAACACCGTTGTCTCTTTCGGGAGGGAGATCGCCGTCGTCGACCCTTTCCGGCGGCTCTCCTCTCGGGAGGGAAAGATCAAGATCTTCGTCCCTCCAACCCTCGTCAAGGGGGAGTATCCCGCCGAGGCTTCGGGAGAGGGGGAGAGCCAGAGGGGGCCGGGTGCGGTGAGGGTGGGGACAAAGGCCATAGGAGTCGTCGGTAATGTCAAGGGGATTCCCAAGGTGTACTGTCCGAAGATTCCCGAGAAGACCAGCGCTGAGATTCGCTTGGAGAAACCCGCCTACTTCACCGGCCGAGGCGACGGGGAGAACGAGCAGGGAAGGCTGATACCTCTGGACGATTTTGACCTCTTCCAGTGGTGGTCGAAGCCTGGCCTTGCGGACGGTTACGAGCTGAGAATCTACCGGAGAGACACCGATCAGCTGATCATGAAGAAGAGACTGGCGGGTTCGGTCAATTTTTATGACGTTACCTCCGGATTTCTTGAGGAGCTCTTCTCCCTTCTAAAGACCGGGCAGGAGCGAAGCGGACCCCTGGTGGTGAAGAAGAACGCCGAGAAGAAGGCGGACGGGGGGAAGGGGATCAGGAGGAAGCTTCTTGAGGAGGCCGACCTCTCCTGGGAGGTGAGCGCCTTCAAGGTGTTCTCCTGTAACCCTCCTGCCCTGGCGGACGAGGATGAGCCCAAAGGCCTCAGACCGGGGGAGAGTCGAGAGGTGGAGCTGGCCTTGTCGGACCGTTGGCCCCTCAAGCTTCCCGCCCGTCCGACCGGCCTCTCTTGCCCCAAAGGAGGTTACCAGAAAGGGTCTTTGAACACCGACAACCTCGACAGGGAGAAAGACTCTTCCGGGAGAGTCGACCCTAACACCTACGTTGGCCACAGGATTCAGGCAACCGGGAGGATCGACCTCTACGGGACTCCCTACGGTAGTAAGCCCCAGGAGTTCAAAACCTCTGCCCCCCCTCAGGCCGCGCCACCCCAAGGGGGAAGCCAACAACCCCTGGTCATCGTCAACCCGGTGGAATCGGTTGCCTTTTCGAACCTTTTCATCGATTGGGGGGACGGTTCCCCATCGGAACCAATTTCCGGCAAGGTCGTCTACCAGAGCGGGGATGTCGGGGCTTCGTGGAACAAAGGTTTTAAGGTCGACATGACAGGCTTGGTTCATAAATATGCCCAAACCGGACTCTTTACCATCAGGGTGTTCATGCTCCCCGAAGACGCCGTTCAGAGTCCCCTGGAGGGCTTCGAGGAGACTCTGGGGAATGCGGTCAGCGGCGGGAATCCCTCCCAAGGGACGGCCTACTTCATGGCCATGAACAGCCTTAGCCGGGGTCCTTCTCCGGAGCAAAACGCCAAAGGAGCCTTTGCTCAGGGAAGGAGCAGGGAATCGACTTTGAACAAAGAGCTCTCCCGAGCCTACATGCTCTTCTGCAAGGAGCAGGTCATCAGCGAGAGGATGGACCTCTGCGCCAACGGTCCTCTGAACCTTGTTTCGGCGAAGGTTCTCGGTTTCCCCGGGCATGACGGTCGGGTCCAGGGTCTGAGGGGCGGAGCTTCCGATGCCCAGGCTTCTACCTGCGACGAGGCTCTTCAGGCGAGGGGGGAATTGACCTACTTCGGGAGAGGTGATGTGGAGGTGACTTGGACGGTCGCAGGGGAGGTCATCTCCAAGGAGGTCTTTACCGGGCTGACCTCCCCCAACAGGAGTAACCTTTCCGCCGAATCCGCTAAGGATTGCCGCCTTGCTTTGAAGGCTTCTCGGGAGATTCTCTCCCCCTTCCTTTCAACCGAGAGGGTTGGACGTTACGAAGTCTCCTTCCAGGCAAGGGTCCTGCCCCCCTCCAAGATGCCCCTTTCCGCGTCTTTCTTCGAGGCGGCCCTGGGAGAACCCGACGGAGCCCTTCGGCTCGGAGCGCTTCTGGGAGAGGGCGCTGGAAAGACTCCTCCCAAGCTGGGGTTTCTCAAACCTGCCGCAGGGGTATCGGCGGTTTCGCCGGTGGCCCTTTACGGAAACTCGGTTACACCCTCTTTGGGCAACGCCTTGAGAAAGATCCTTGACTCTCCTCCCTTCCTGGTGGTCTCCCCGCCCCGGGGGTACCGGGTGGTGGCGGCGGACCCGAAACAGCTTTGCTCCCTCTGGTTTCCGACCAGAGGCGGAAAGTTCCGGGTCTGCGACCTGCAGGGGAAGACGACGGTTCAAGGGAAGTCGATCTCCGGTAACGGGCTCATGAAGGTCCCCTTGACATCGGGTTCGACCTCCAAGAAGGAGTACGCCGTGGAGGTTGCTTTCCAGAACTGGGAGTTCGATGCCGAGAAGGGGGAGGTCACGAAAGGGACCCTCGTCGTGAAGCCCTCCAGGGAGGTTAAGGCTCCAGGTGTCCTGGGAACCCTCAGAGAGCTCAACGGGAAGATCCTCCCAGGGCAACTTTCGGACATGGACGCTTCCCTGGACTTCGGCTTCAACGATCCTAACCTGAGGCTTCCCGGAAGCCCCGAGAAGCCTCCGAAGTTTGTCAACCTCCACTCCCCCCTCTCTTCCGAGGGGGACTGGATCAAGAGCGGTTTACAGCTCCCGGAGATACTCTTGAGCTGGAGCGCCTTCAGAATGAGTACTCCCTCGGGGATGGAGTTCGACTTCAGCCGGACCGAAGGGAACGGTCCCGGGGGAGCCTGTGGTGAGGTGGCTCCTTCCTTCGTGGGCGTCTTGGTGAAAGAGGCCGACATCGTCCCCTACACCTTCGATCTTGTCTCCAAAAGCCCCTACCTCCTTCGGGCGAAGGGTTGGGTTGTGACGGAGACAGGAATGTGTGGAAGCGTTGAGGGGGGAGGGTTCTCCAGCGATTACAAGAAGGGGAAGCTGAGCTTCGGTAAACTCCTCTTCACGGGAGGGGCCAACGGGTTTCAGGCCAACTACCAGAATCTGAAGATCAGAGTGCCCTGGTTAGGAGTGGAACTCGCGGGGGACGCGGTTCTCAAGAAGTTCGAAGGGGGCTTCAGGGTCGATCTCTCCGGGGTCGGCCATCCCCCGGTGGAGCTCAGCTACCCCCAATTCACTCTGGCATCGGACAAGCTGATCTTCACCACGGAAAAGAACATCGGATGGGTCGTCTCGAGTGAGACCCTCTTCACACTGAAGGCGGAAAACAAGGAAGTGACCCACTTCACTATCTCCCCCCTATTCTTCGGTTTCGACGGAAGGCCTTACTTTTCCGAAGGGGCCACAAGCGCGAAGGTTCCTCTAGGCGGCGCCACCTATCTGGGGTCAACGCCTCTGGACCTGAAGGAGGCCTCTCTGAACAACCCCGGGGAGGGAAACAAGGCTCTCACCGTCGCGATCATCTCGGAAATCCATCTTTCCGAATCCTCTCTGGTGCCCTCCTCTCAGTGTCAGATCAACTACTTGGTCAAGGAGGGTTCCCCGTACCTGGGAGAGGGTCCCTTCAACTCCCCCTTTAAGACGAAGATCGATTACCCTCTGGCCCAAAAGGTTGTACAGTCGGAGGTCTCTCCTGTGTACACGCCATCCAGCGAGGCGATGGCCTACAACGGCGGAGTAGGGGAAGGGGAGCCCTTGCTGGCCGGTCCTTTTGCGATGGCCTACAACGGCGGAGTAGGGGAAGGGGAGCCCTTGCTGGCCGGTCCTTTTGCCGGATCCGCCCCTCTCCCGCCGAAGGCTAGTTTCAAAGGGAACCGCTTCTACGGAGATGTTGACCTTAACCTCTTCGCCGGGGCAAACCTCCGGGCCCAGTTCCTTCTTGGCTACGAGAGCGGAAAAAGCTTCTTCCTGGTACGCGGCGAAGTGCCCCTGGGTTCGGGAATCCAGATCACCCCCTATCCAATCAGCATCTTTAAGATCTTCGGCTCCTTGGGATACAACTTCCCCCTGGAGAGTCTTGCCACAAACTCCCTAGAGAATGCTGTTCCCGACTTAAAGGGGAAGAGCATGTTTCAGGCTGGGCTCCGGCTCGGGTCGTCCGACGGTTACGCCTTTACCATGGACGGCTCGTTTACGGTCAACGACAGCGGTTCGGCCAGGATGGATTACCGGGCCTGGCTCTTCACGCCTCCTGAAGGGGAGGGGCTCTTCAGGGGCTATTTCCAATTCGCAGACGGGAACTTTGACGGAAAGCTATGGGGGGGGCTGGACCTTGTGGGAGGCCTCGTGAGGTTCGATCTGGGAAAAACAGAGGCTACCGCGGCCTGTGATATGCACTTTGGAGGTGGAAACTGGCATATCTACGCCGGTCAGAAAAACGG
>JAMOAD010000220.1 GCA_023621955.1 Acidobacteriota bacterium | reverse complement strand
AAAAGGAGTGTCCCTTATAAGTTGTCCGCAATTAGTCGCGAAGAGGGGAAAAAGAAATGTGAAAAGGAGTGCCCGTTACTTTTTGTTATCCTTGCCATGGTCATGGAGTAGCCGTTTGAGGAACTCTCGGACTCTGCTAAAATATTCCCGGCTTTCCGAATGAGAGGGGAAAATACGGGTTAACCTCCTGAAGCCATGGAATAGGAAGAACATCAAGGGAGGATCTTCTCAGGAAACGTCTTACGTGGCCAACCCCGATATAGTGTCGGCCCATAGGGGAGATGGAGGCAAAGAGCTCTGGAGCGGTTGAAGGCTAGGGGGAGAGATAATTCTCGAGGGTTCTTTCTGCTGTTTTTCCCCTCGGCATTAAGAGGGGTTTCTGTAAGGATTTGTCTTCTCTCAAGGGCGGTAGAGAGAAGAAGGGCTCTCTTTGAGAACACCGTTATCATGGAGGAATGTATGGTTTTTTGTCGTTCTGTCTCGCTTGCACTCACCCTGGTACTCTTTATCTTTCTCCCGTTGGCGGCGCAGGAGAGGGAAGGGGAGGAACTTCATGAAGAGATCGTCGTGACCGCCACGCTCAGTCCCAAGTCCCCCAAGGATGTGGCCTTGAACGTGGAGAGTCTCTCCCGGAAGGATCTTGAGAGGCTTTGGGCGTCTAACGCGGTAGGGGCCCTCAACCTCCTGCCAGGGGTCTTCGTCAACCGTTCCGGAGAGTTCGGGCGCATGGACATCGATATTCGAGGCTTGGGACAGAACGGACGGAGGGTGGCCATTCTCGTCAATGGCCGACCGGAGAAGATGTCCCTCTTCGGGTGTGCGGTGACCCACTCCTTTCCCCTGGACAACGTGGAGCGTGTTGAAATTATCAAGGGTCCAGCATCGGTTCTCTACGGAGGAGAGGCTCTGGGAGGAGTAGTCAACATTCTCACCAGGCGGCCGACGAAACCTGTGGAAACGGAGCTCTTCACCTCTATCGGTTCCTTCGGGACCAAGATGGGGAACCTGAAACAGGGAGGAAAGTTCAACCGGTGGGAGTACTTTCTCACCTACGATTACCAGGAGAGCGACGGTCACACCCCCTCTTCGGCTTACAAGGGGAAATCGGCCACTGCCTTCGTCGGGTATCGGTTGGGAGAGAGCTCCTATTTGCGTCTCAGCGGGAAGTTCTTTACCGGGAAGAAGGAGGAGCCAGGTCCGGTAGAGAACCCCTCTCTGGGTTTTTGGAACGATTACGACCGTAACTCTCTGGAGGCCGAGTTCTCGTCCGGAAGCGAGACCAAAGGCTTGACTCTTAAAGCCTACAGAAACTTCGGCAAGAGTCTCATCTCCGATGGCTGGGATTCGAAAGACTACACCAACGGATCCCTCCTCCACTTCCACCTAAGGCCGAGCGAAAGATCGCGGTTGACCCTGGGGGCGGAGTACCGGAGGTTCGGCGGCGAGAGTTTCCATTCTCCTCGGGGCGAGTGGACCAAGGATGAACAGGCCTTCTTCTTTTACGGCGAGTACTCCCCCCTGAGCCTCATGACCCTCTCCTCCGGGGGAAGGCTTCAGAGGGACTCCCTCTACGGATGGGATTTCTCTCCTCAGTTGGGGGTCGTCTTCTTCCCTTTGAAGGGAACAACCCTTCGGTTCTTGGTCAACAGAGGCTTTCGCTCTCCCCAACTCAACGAACTCTACCTCTTCCCCTCCTCACAACCGGATCTCAAACCCGAGAGGGTCTCTCAAACCCGAGAGGGTCTGGAACTACGAAATGGGCTTGGACAGAAGTTTCGGCCGCTTCCTAGGCCTGCGCATGAGCCTCTTCCGGATGGAGGGGAGGGATCTGATCGAGACTGTGGCCAGCGGGAAGGCTTACCCCCGCTACATCTTCCGGAACATAGGCTGTTTCACCTTTCAGGGGGCTGAAGCCTCTCTGGTTTTGACCCCAAGCCCTCTCTGGAAGGTTCGCGGCTCCTACGGTTATCTCGACACAGGGGGGCTCACCAGGGGTAGGCCCGGTCATAAGGTAGACCTCTCCCTCGACATCGCTCCCCGTCGTTTCACCCTCTCTCTTCAGGGACAGTATCTGGCGGGTTACTACAAAGAGAACAACTCCCGGGGAG
>JAMOAD010000020.1 GCA_023621955.1 Acidobacteriota bacterium | reverse complement strand
AGCAAAGAGCGGGGGAGAGGTCCGCCTGGGAGAGGATGCATAGCAGCAATCGCGTAAAGAGCCAGGGATCATGGTCTTGAAGGAGAGAGGGAAAGAAGGAGGGGGGCACAGAAGCGTCAGCCGAGGTTGTTAGACCGGGGGGAGAAAGGGTCGCCATTAGCTGGAGGGAACATCCGGGAGAAGAGGATGTTTGAAGCGTCGGCATAGGTTGGTGAAGACCGGAGAAGGGAGAGCCGGTGTTAGCCGGAGGGGACGTCTGGGAGGAGTGAGGGGCGAGAGAGAAGGGTTGAGAAGCGGAAGGGGAAGGAAAGAGGATTTAGGGAGTGTCCCTAGTAAGTGATAAGCCGCCGAAGAGCAGCAGTCAGGGAAAAGCTGGAAGAAAAAGGGAGTGTCCCCAGTAGATCTTGGAAGAAGTGTAAGGTGGAAAAGCTGGAAGAGAGAAGAAAAATGGTGCCCTAATAGAGAAAGTGTTTATCGAGCGTTTCTATTTTTTCCGAACAACGAAACGGAGCGGGGTCCCTTCGAAGGGGAAACACTGCCGGAAGAAGGAGTCGAGATACTTTTCCGCAGAGGGCATGAGCTTCTCGGCCCGGGATGAGAAGAGGACGAAGACCGGAGGCTTGGCATGGACCTGGGTGACGTATTTGACCTTCAGCGCGTCGGAGTTCACCGTCAAGAGGGGGGTCTTGTTGTGAAGTTCTGCGAAGACTCTGTTGAGTTCCGGTGTGGGGATACGGCGACCGTAGTTCTCGTAGACTCTGAGCAGGAGCTCCCAGATCTTGGGGAGGTTCTTTCCGGAGATGGCGGAGGTGAGGAGACGGGGAGAGTAGAGCAGAAAGGGGAAAGACTCCTTGTAGAGCTCTTCTAAATCTCCGGGAGTGGACTTCTCCACGGCCAAATCCCACTTGTTGAGAATGGTGGCCACAGGTTTCCCGCTCTCATGGATAAGCCGGGCTATCTCCTGGTCTTGACGGGTGAAGGGGCGTCCGGCGTCAAGGATGAAGAGCACGACGTCGGCTTCGGGAATGGTTTTTTCCGCCTTGATGATGGCGGCTTTGGCTCTCTCGTCGGTGAGCTTCTTCAGCTTGCGGATTCCCGCGGTGTCCATGATCAGAAAGGGCTGTTTGTTGAAGACGACCAGCTCGTCAAGAACGTCTCTTGTTGTGTTCGGTTCGGCGCTGACGATAGCCCGCTCCTTCCCCGAAAGAGCGTTCAAGAGAGAAGATTTACCGACATTGGTCTTCCCGACTATGGCCACCTTCAAGGGATGGTCGTCGTCCTCTCCTATGTCCGGTGCGGTAACCTTTTCAACGATGTAACCTTTTCAACGATAGTGTCCAATAGCTCATAGAGCCCTTCGCTGTGCTCGGCCGAGACGGCAAGAGCCTCCTCGTTGAAAGGGTTCTTCTCCGTCAGGAAAGAGTCGATCTTCTCGGGAGGAACATTCTCGGTCTTGTTCACGACGACGAGAATAGGGATGCCAATCTTTTTCAGGAGCCGATAAAGCTCTCTCTCCAGGGGAAGAACCTCCCTTCGGCCGTCTAAGACAAGAAGGGCCAGCTGAGCCTCTCTGGCGACATCCATGGCCTTCTCTCTGGTCAAGAGGATCATTTCTCCCTCTTCTTCAAAAAAACCGCCCGTGTCGGCGAGATCGAAGATTCGCTCTTCGTGGATCACCTTCTCTCTGACCGAATCGCGGGTCATGCCGGCGAGCCGGTGGACGATAGCCTTCCTTCGGCCGATAAGCTTGTTGAAAAGAGTGGATTTGCCGACGTTGGGCAGTCCGGCGATAACAACTAAAGGACGTTTAGACACGGTTCACCTTTTTATGAGGAGATGGAGGGAGCGTCGGTCTCACCGAGAATATCTGAGAGAAAGAAGAGGGGTGAGAGGATGTGAAGCGTGAAGAGACCGGCGAAGAGAAAAGCGTAAGCGAAGACCAAAATTTTGAGGACGGGGACGGGGAGAAGGAAGATCAAAGGAAGGGAGAGAAGTGAGAAGAGAAGGAAGAGGCAGAGGAAGAAGAGGATGAGACGACGGGTCGTAGCCTCTTGACGGGCCTGAGAGAACTCCGAGGGGGCGATGATTTCATGAACCTTCCGGCGTGTAATCAGGAGGGGAAGGGGAGGAGATACTTCCAGAGCCTTCCGAAGGAAGAGTCTAGTGAGAAGTCTCTGAAGGGGAACGAGAAGAGTGGTGGGGAGAAGAACGAGAAGGATGAGGGGCCAGCGGGGAGAGGGGGAGAAGAGGGAGAGCCTCCGACTCATCAGGAGGATTCCTAAGGCGGGAGAGAGGAAGAGGAGGGATAGCGTAAACTTCGCCAGCGGGATCCAACCGAAGCGGGAGAAGGTTTTAAGACTTCTGGGAGAGAGGGCCATTTTCACCGGTGATGAGACCGAACCGTTGGAGCCTCTCCTTCAGGGAGACGGAATCGAGTCCCAAGGAACGGGCCGTCCGCTCCTGATCCAGGTTGTTCTGCTTGAGGCGGTAGTGGAGAAACGCCCTCTCGAAAGACTCCATGGCTTCGGTAAGGGATGTATAGGAAGCGGTTATCAACTCCGGTTCTCGGAAGCCGAGGGGGGTCAACAGGTTGCGGACGCTCTTCTCGGTTACCTCCTCTTCCTTCCAGAGGAGGACGATTCTCTCAACGAGGTTCTTGAGCTCACGGACGTTGCCGAACCAGGGATGCTCCACCAGAACCCTCATGGCGCTGTCGGTGAAGTATTTTCGGGGAGAGCTGTGCTCTTCGGCGAAAATCTCCAGGAAGTGGTCAGCCAGAAGGGGGATGTCCTCTTTCCGCTCTCTCAGGGGAGGGATGGGAATGGTCACTACGCCGAGGAGGAGAAGGAGATCTTCCCGGAACCTTCCCTTCACGACCTCTTCAGAGAGGTCCACCGTTGTGGTGGCCATGAGCCGTACCCCGGGTTCGAAGGCTTCCGGGCTTCCCAAAGGCTCGACTCTTCTCTCCTCGAGGTAACGCAGGACGGTGGCTTGCAACTTTGGTGTCATCCGCTCCACCGATTCCAGAAGCAGAACGCCTCCGTCGGCGAGCAGAAGCTTCCCCTTCTTGTCGGCGACGGCGTAGGGGAAGGCCCCTTTCACGTATCCCAGGAGCTCCTCTTCGGCCATCTCCTCGGGGGTGACGCCGAAGTTCACCTTCAGGAAGGGAGACTGTTTACGGCGGGAGTTCTCATGGATCGCCCGGGCGACGAGCTCCTTCCCCGTTCCCTTCTCTCCAGCGATGAGCACCCGGCTCTCCTTGGGGGCCACAAGCTCGATGGTCTCCTTGAGGCGCCGCATAGAGGGGCTCTCTCCGATCAGAGACCAATCGGGGCGGAGGTTCTGCTTGAGAAGAAAATTCTCTTCCACCAGAAGGCGGTTGTCGATGGCGTTACGGATGGTGAGAATCACCTTCTCCAGGGAGAGAGGCTTCTCCAGGAAGTTGAAGGCCCCGGCGCGGGTCGCCTTGACGGCCATTTCGATCGTCGAGTGGCCTGAGATCATGATGATCACCAAGGAGGGGTACTCCTTGTGGATCTCCTTCAAGAGAGTGATGCCGTCTTTCCCCGGGAGAAGGACGTCTAGAATGACGACGTCGAAACTCTCCTTCTCCAAGAGCGTGAGAGCCTCTTCGCCGGTAATGGCTGTACGCGTCTCCCAGCCTTCGTCTCCCAAGACACCCTGGAGTGTGGACCGAATCCCGGACTCATCATCAACAACAAGTATCTTCGGTGGTTTCATGTGCGGAACTCCAAAGTGAATTTTGCCCCGGAAAGATGGCTCTTGTCAAGGGTGATGCGTCCCCGATGCTCCTGCATGATCTGTGAGATGATGGAGAGACCGAGCCCTGAACCCTTCTCCTTCGTGGAGACATAGGGGAGGAAGATCGTCTCTTGAAGTTGCTCCGGGATGCCCGGCCCGTTGTCTTCAACATCGACGACTACCCGGCCCTCTTCCCTGCGGGAGGAGATTCTCACGCTCCCTTGACGGTTCATAGCCTCGGCGGCGTTGTTCAGAAGGTTGACGAAGACCCGGTTGATCTGTTCGGGATCGATAAGAAGGGAGGGTAAGAGAGGGTCTAAGGCGAGGGTCAGCTCCATCCCCTTGTTGATCTCCCGGAAGATGGCGGTGGTCTCTTCGATGAGTCTGTTCAGGTCGGTCTCTTTGAAACGGGGCGAGGGAAGTCGGGCGAAGGAGAGAAAGTTGTCCAACATGTTCTTGAGGGTGGGAATCTCCGAGAGAATGGTCAAAGAGGCTTCCCTGGCGACTTGTCTGAACTTTTCCTCTCCCTGGTCAAGGTTCTTGAGGACCCGCTGGGCCGAAAGTTGAATAGGTGTGAGAGGGTTTTTCAGCTCGTGGGCGACCTTTTCTGCGATCATCTTCCAGTCCGCCAAACGTTTGGCCCGGATGATCTGCGTCAGATCGTCGAAAACGACAACCACTTCGCCGGGTTTCCCGTCCTTCTCCCGTAACCTGGTGACCTTTACGCCGATCTCTTTCTTCTCTCCATCGATGGAGAGGGAGCACTGGTATTCCTGCCCTTCAAGGTTTTGCTCGAAAAGCTCCTTGAGAGGTTCCTTGAGAGGGGAGAGCTCAGGGCTTTCGAGAATCTCTCCCGCTCCTTTCCCCTCAGAGTCTGAGGGAATCCGGAGAAGTTGCATGGCGGTGGCGTTTTTCTGGATCAACAGGCCTTGAGAAGAGAAGACAAGGATCCCCGCCCTTACGTTCTGAAGAATACTCTCCTGGAACTCCTTCCCCCTGCGGAGCCCGTCCTTTTGCTCCTCCATCTCCTTCCGGCTCTGGGCGATCTCCCGGATCATCTTGTTGAAGGAATCGATCAGAAGCTTGAACTCCCCCTCGGTCTCGTAGTGGATCGAGACGTTCAAATCCCCTTGGGAGACCTTCTTCGTGGCGGCGGCCAACCGCTCGATGGGGACGGTGATCTCCTTGGCCAGATGGATTCCCAGCCAAGAGGCGGCGAAGATGATAAAGAGGGTGACGAAGAGGAAGATGAGGATATAGGTGGAGGCGATAGGGTCTTTCAGGCTCTTGAGCTGGTTGTACTTACGGATGCTGAAGCCAATCTTGCGCAGGGGTTCGAACTTCTTTTCGTCCAGGTACTTGCCGGTGATCACCAAGAGGGAGTGGCCTCCCAGCTGAACCGAGGCGCCGCCGCGGTTGATCTCCCCGTTGCCGAGTTTATCGCTTCGGGAGATGGTCCCGTTGACGATTCCCTTGAGAATCAGATTCTCGGGGATACTCTTGTACTCCGAGAGGGGAAGTTCAGGGTTGAGAATGGTGACCAGCTCGGTGTTGTTGTCGTAAAAGCTGAGCAGGTCGAGGTTGTACTCCTTGATCTTCGTGATCAGAAAGTCGCTCAGGGCATTGTTCTCGCCTGGGCGGTAGATCTGTTTCTGGATCACCTCGTCGGCGATAACCTTGGCGAAATGGAGCGTCGTCGTCTCATACTCGCTCTGGAGTAACTCCTTGAGCCCTTGGGATTCCTGCATGATCGATTCGATGGGTGTGTTGAACCATCCCTCGATGTTGCGGGAGATGATCCCGGAGGCGAAGAAAAAGAGAAGGAAGGCGGGAATCATGGAGAACCCGACGAAGAAGAGGACGAGTTTGCTCTTGAATTGAGCCCCTACAACTTTCCTTTTCTTCTCCAGCAGTAATTTGAAGATATTTCTACCCAAGACGAAGAAGGTGATCAGGAAAAGAAGTAGGACGACGATGAAGAGGGAGAAGAGGAGAACCGCGTCGCCGAAGACGACCGGAGAGAGGTTACGGGTCTCGCTGACGGCGAACCAGAGAAGGAGAAAAACAAGAAAAAGGACCGCCGCTAAAAGAAGAATAATCCGGGTTTTTCGTCGCATCTGGCTCCAGCTGAGGAAATCTTAGCATAATCCCTTGATCTTTACAAAGGGAGTGTCTATACTAAAAAATGTTATCTCAGCTGGAGATCCTTTCTGTTAGAGTAGGACCGTACATAGTGGGGATGAACCTGAGAGAAGTCAGAGAGGTCTCCCGCTTTACCGCCCTGCACCCTCTTCCCAAGGTTCCGCCCTTCGTCCTGGGAATGGTCAACCTCCGGGGGGAGATTTGGACTCTCCTCGACATGAAGAGGATCCTCCTCAAGGAACCCTCGTCGGTCCGGTCAGGAGAAGACAAGCTGCTGGTCACTCGCTACCCCTCTAAGAGGGTGGCTTTCCTTGTCGAAGAGATTCTGGACATTCTGGAACTCGGCGCGGGGGAGCTCAAACCCCTCAGAAAAGAGGGCCCCGGGAGGGAAGCCTTCCTGGGGGAGATCTACTACCGTAACAGGATTCTTCCGGTTCTCAACCTCGGGGGGTTGATTTCCCAAGACATGGAGAACCTGGCAAAGATTCCCTTTCAAGACTTTCTTGAGTGAGGTGGGAACGTGGAACGCTACGCCCGGAAGATACTCCTTCTGACACTCGCCTTCGCCTTCCTCTTTCTGGCGGCGACTCTTTCGCTCTCTTTCTGGGTCTACTGGAAAGGGTTCAGCCATGTCCAATGGAGGGACAGAATCCGTTCCTCCGGTGAGCGGATCACCGTCCTCTTCTCACAGGGGGACATTGATGCTCTTGTCCACCATGGTGGGGATACGACGAAGTTGGATGTTCTGGAGAAACTGACCGTTTACGAGTGCCGCCGTCTAGGCCTGAGCCGACAGGGGATCAGCGTGGTGGAGAAGAAGAGGGGAGGGGGGTATGTGAGAGTCTACCAGGCCGGCATGGCCCCCGGCGCCAAGGGGGAGTTCCAACCAACCTCCAGTAAGCACCTCTCCTTTTCCTTTTCCGGACAAGGTCCCTATTCCCTCTGGATTGAGCGGGGATCACCGCCCTCACTCTATCCGGCTCTCTTCAACTTCTTCCTTCTGTTGACGATTCTTTTGATCTCTCTCTCCCTGGGCTTGGCCTTCTGGATCAACAAGGGGCGTTACGCCCCCTTCACGCTCTGGGACCGCTTTTTTCAAGAAAAGGATTTCTCCCTCATGGCCCCCTCCTCAAAGGATCCTCCTGGTTTCGATGTGGCCAAGGGAGTCTTGAGGGATTATCGACAACTCTTGGACGTTCTCTGCCAGAACCGCCTCATCAACGGTGAGGAGAGGGCCGGAGAGCTCATGGTTCCCCTTCAATCTTCGATTCTCAAGGTCAAGGAGAACCAGGGGAAGGTGAAGCAGGGCCTTGAGGAGATCCGCTTCTTCTCTCAGAAGATCGCCTCCATCGAAGAGGAGACGGGGAAGAGGCTTAAAGAGATCTCCTACGCGGAGGAGAAGGCGAAATTCGCCTCGCTGAGGGAGATTCTCGAAGCCCCGATCAGCAGGAAGGCCGAATGGGATGGGCTCCTGAAAAAGATGAGAACCACCCTGGAAGAATCGATGGCCAACCTTCACCTGGTGGAGGAGGTGGCAGAAGAGAGCCATCTCCTCTCTATCAACGCCTCCATTGAGGCGATCTCGGAGGAGGGCAATAAGCGCTTCTCCGTCGTGGCCTCGGAGATTCGGCGTCTGGCCGGGGAAGTGAAGGAGGCGGTGCAGAAGAACCAAGGCTTGCTGGAAGAGCTGAGGCATCTTTTCGACAACCATGGCCAGCTGTATAACAAGCTCACCCTTAACCTGGAGGACGGCAGGAGCCAAGGCGTCAAGCTCCAGGAGGAGATGAAGAAGAGAAACGCCTTCTCCGACGAGGTAGAGGCCAACCTTCAAGAGAATATTCTCCTGTCCAAGAAGGAGGAGAAGAGCGTTTGCAGGCTTCTGGAACTTTACGATATGGAGTTTGCCTTCCTTCAAGACCTGGAAAAAAAGACCGACGAGGTCCGCCTCTTCTTCGAGAGGTTACAACCCTCTCTTTCGGCCGTTCAAAACATTTTGAAACAGGGAGGGCAGAGCCATGAAGAGAAGTGAGAGAGTCTTTCTGTTCCTTCTTCTATCGCTTCTGGCCCTCGTCTATTTCGTCCAAAACCGGACGGTGAGGAGGATGGTCGAGCAGACCAATCGTCTCGAAAGGCTCGACGAGGCCCTTTACCGTCAGGAAGAGCAGAAGGACCTTCTGATGGAGTTACGGCTCGCCCTCTCCAAGAGCGGAACAACCCTCACCGCCGAAGCGAGAGCCAAGATGGACGAACTCTTTCAAGCCATCGACGCTACAACTCTGTCCGAACCTCTCCGGGAGATAGCCCGATACGAAGAGGTTAAGAAGATGGTCTCCCAGGAGACTGGGGACTGGTCCACCCTTAGTCAGAGGGCCGAGAGGAGCCTGGCCACAATCTGGAACGGATATCAGAAGCAGAGCGAAGGGAACTACGCCACTATGAAGGGGCAGATGCAGGTTCTGCGAGAGATCAAGGAGACGAACCGGCGGTTCACCCTGATTCTCCTTCTCCTGGCGTTCTTCTCGCTCCTCTACATCGGGTACATCTTGAAAAAACGGCTCTTCACCTTCTTCTTGACCTTGGGCCGGATGACAAAGAAGCTCGCCGATCGGGATCTGGCTCTGGCCGAAGAGCGGCAGTACCTCGATTCCATGGTCCAACACTCTATGGGGGAGATCTTCGTCTACCTGAAGGCGATCGTCCATACCATGGAGAAGTTCATCGCTTCCCTGAAGAAGGCGGGGAACAAACTCTCCTCTGCCTCTATCGATATTCAGGAGTCCACGAAACAGCAGGCCACGGTGATCAACGAGGAGGCCGCCTCACTCAACGAGATCACCACCTCTGTCGAGGAGTTGAGCATTACGGCCAAGGAGATCGCCGACATCGCCGCAGAGGTAGATGCCGTGGCGGGCCAAGGGAAAACCATGGCCAAGAAGGGCGGCGACGTCATAGAGACGATGACCTCTTCGGTGAACACTGTTCACGAGAGCATCCTGGGGACGGCCCGACAGAACATCGAGACCGTCGAACAGTCCAAGAAGATCGACAGCGTTCTCTCGGTGATGGAGGATGTGGCGACGGAGATTCACCTCTTGGCCTTGAACGCCTCCATCGAATCCGCCGGAGCCGGAGAGGCGGGTAAACGGTTCGGTGTGATCGCCCAAGAGATCCGGGAGTTGGCGGACAATTCAAAAAACTCTATCGACACGATCCGCAAGCAGATCCTTGACTTCCACAACTCTTTGAACACCTCGGTCCTCTCCATCGAGGTCACCTCCCACAAAGTCTCCGAGATGTCCAAGGTCGTCAAGGAGGCGGGGCACTATTTTAAGGAACTGTTCGCCCTCATCGATCAATCGGCCCTCTACGCGAAAAACATCTCCGGAGCGACAGCCCAACAGAAGATTGCCTCGGAGCAGGTCGTCGCGGTCATGAGGGACGTCTCCAACGTCATCAACCTCTCGGCCAACGAGGTGACGAAGATCAACGCCAGCGTAGATCAACTCATGGATGTCTCCCTGATCGTCAACTCCCTGATCAACACCTTCAAGACCGATGACAAGCGGGCGATCAGGAATATCCTTGAAGAGATCCGGGAGGCGCCGGAGGTCGTTACAGAGGAGTACTCGAAGCTGGCGCCCCTCTTCCAGGAGAGCCTCAGACTCAACTCCTTCCTGGAGGCGATCTACTTGGCCGACGCCAAGGGGCATTTGGTGGAGCTGATCATGGAGGACGGTTTCAAGGGAGACGTTGAAGAGTTGAAAAAGGTCAACCCCCTTGAGAGGGACTGGTTCAAGAACGCGATGCTTGAGAAGGAGGTGGCCATTACATCCCCTTACCTCTCTCTGGCTACGGGAGAACTCTGCATCACCTTTTCGGTTCCCGTTATCCTGAACGGGGATTCCCGTTCTGTTATCGGAATCGATGTGAACTATAAACGATGGATTCGGGACAAGGAGAATGAGCTTTAACCGAGAGAGCTTTCGGACCAAGTTCCTCTCCGAGGTCCGGGAGAA
>JAMOAD010000050.1 GCA_023621955.1 Acidobacteriota bacterium | reverse complement strand
GGCGGTATGAGCGGGAAAGCTGGCAGAATGAAGATCTACAACAAAAGGAAGAGACCTGAAAGGGGAAAAAGGAGAGGTTGGAAGGAGAAAAGGGCGAAAGAGGAGAAGGGAGGGGAGGTCTGAGGAGATGGAGGGGGCGGGAAAAGAGGTGAAACCTGAGGGAGTGGAGGAGAAAAAGGAGGAAAAAAAATAGAAGGGAGTGTCCGTTGTAGTCGTTATAGTTCGTTTCAAATAATGCTGTGAGCCGAGGATTTGAAGGGCGTGGTAGACTAAAAGGTTGTGAAATTAAATGGAGTGTCCGCTGTAAGCTGTGCAAGCCCGGAAGAGGTAGCGTTATAAATCGTTGCTTAGGTGGGAAAGAAAAGGCTTATAAAGGGTGAAAGGAGGACTATGAAAAAGAAGCGGCAAGGACCGGGGCTCTTCAGACCTTGTCGAGTTTGTCCAGCTCTTCTGTGAAGTACTTGGATATCAGAAGCTCCCACTCCCTGTTCCCTTCGTGGATCTCTCTCTTTTGGGATAGAATCTTCTGTTCCGCTTTCTGCCGAAGTTCGTCGTAAAACTTCACTTCGTCTTCGATGCCTGTTTTGATGGCCTTGATGAGCTGGTTGTCGTCTGCAAATAGTTCCACCCCATCATCCTCGTTAAACTTATCGAGAATGAGTCGGGAAAGGTAGAGAATCTTAGCCTGAGAGAAGCCGTAACCGTATCTCATAAAACGATTCCCCTCTCTTTGGCGATCTTCTGCTTGATCATTCGAAACATCTCCTGGTAGTCAACGTTCTCAACGCGGATCTTGTCGGAGTGTTGGAGAAGAATGTTCCGGACTTCTTCTTCCAGCTGCTCCTCCTTCTGAATCTCTTCCTCCAGAAGAGTGGAAACAGACTCGACCAAGCGGTTTCGATCCTCCGCAGTTATGAGCCCTTGAGCCACAAGGCCTTTTACAATGCGGTAGGCCATGTGGTTGAGCAGGTTCTTCGTCATCTTCATGGCCATATTATAAGACACTTTCTATCCTTTGACAACGCCACTCCTCAGCGTAGTCGTTGACCGAAGGCCTGAGAATGGGATATTCTCAAAAAGATGAAAGAGAAACGAATCCTTCTGGCGATCGCTTTGAACGGGTTGATCGCCTTAGCCGAAGTACTCGGAGGAATCCTCTCGGGAAGCCTAGCCCTCCTCTCCGACGCTCTCCATAACGTGAGCGACCTTCTCTCGCTGGGAATCAGCTATGGAGCACTTCGCCTTTCCCGCAGGAACGGAACTACCCATCGAACTTTTGGTCTCAAGAGGGCAGAGATTCTGGCGGCCTTCTTAAACTCCTCTCTTCTCATCTCCCTCTCCCTTTTTCTCTTTCGTGAGGCCTACCTGAGGTTTTCGCATCCCTCACCCATCAAAGGGGGGATGATGCTTGTCGTCGCCTTTTTCGGCCTTCTGGCGAACCTGATGGCGATGAAAGTTTTGCAAGGGGAGAGCCACGGGAGTCTGAATATCCGCTCCGCCTACCTCCACCTTCTCGGCGACACTCTTAGCTCTGTCGCCGTAGTAGGAGGAGCGTTGATTCTCATGGTTCGTCCCCTCTTTTGGCTCGATCCCCTCTTGACCTTTTTGATCGCCCTCTTTATCCTTAAGGAAGCCGTTGTTCTTCTGAAGGAATCAACGGAGATTCTCCTTCAGACGGTGCCCCAAGACCTTGATCTGGAGAGGGTGAGAAATCGGGTGGAAGAGCATCCGGAGATTGCCCTCCTCCATCACGTTCATGCGTGGTCTCTGGTTGACGGGGAGATCCACTTCGAAGGGCATCTGGCCTTTCGAAACAACCTCCCTCTTCGAGAAGCCGACCAGGTCAGAGGAGAGATCGAAGAGCTTTTGAAGCGGGAGTTCGGCGTCTCCCATGTTACACTGCAGAGTGAGTATCAGAGTTGTCAGGGAAATGGGTTTATCGAAGAGTAGAGGAGAGAAGGATGGTCGAAAGTAGAGGGCTTTTCCAGGTGAAGCTTCCGTCAGGGAATTTTCTGAGTCTTGGGCAGAGGCCGCTTATCATGGGAATTCTCAACCTTACGCCTGACTCTTTCTACGAAGCCTCAAGGCTTCTGAACCCTCGAAAGGCTCTTGAGAGGGCCCATAAAATGGTCGAAGAGGGGGCGGATATTCTCGATCTGGGGGCGGAAAGCACGCGTCCTTTCTCTCAGGCGGTATCTCCTGAGGAGGAAAAGAGCCGGCTCCTTCCGGTGCTCCGGCTCCTCAGAAAGGAGACCTCCCTGCCCCTCTCCGTCGATACTTACCGGGCCGAAACAGCCAAAGCGGCTTTAGGCGAAGGGGCGGATATCATCAACGATATCGGCGGAGGGACCCTCGACCCCGATATGGTCTCCCTGGTCGGCCGCCTCTCCCCTGCTTATATCCTGATGCATACCCGGGGAGACCCGTCGACCATGCAGAAGGAGACCGTCTACGGCGATCTATTGGGAGAGGTGGTACATTACTTTCAAGAGAGGGTGGAGACCTTCGTCCAGGCGGGAACCTTGAGGGAGCAGATCATCCTTGATCCGGGAATCTGTTTCGGAAAGAGTAAAGAAGATAACTACCGCCTCCTTTGGGCTCTTCCCAGGATGGCCTCCCTCAACCTTCCTCTCTTAGTCGGGGTCTCCAGGAAAAGCTTCCTCACCCTGGCTGCGGATCTTCCTCCCGAAGAGAGGCTGGAAGGAACCGCCGTGGCCCTGGCTGTTTCGGTGTTCCAGGGGGCCCATATTCTACGGGTTCACGATGTGAAAGCGATGAAGAGGGCAGTGGATACGGCGGAACTTTTTCGGCGCTTTGGTCTCGAGGGGAATCCATGCTGAAGGCTCTTTCGCTTAAGAAAGTCTACGGTCATAGAGAAGTTGTCAAAGGTGTCAGCATCCAGGTAGAGAGGGGCGAGGTTGTCGCCCTTTTAGGGCGCAACGGTGCGGGGAAGACAACAACGTTCAAGATGATCTTGGGTGTTATCGCCCCCGACGACGGCGCCGTGGTCATGGACGGGGAGGAAATCACCACCTTACCAGCCCATCGCCGAGCCTTGAAGGGCATTACCTACCTTCCCCAGGAGCCCTCGCTCTTCCGGAAAGCCACAGTGGAGGAGAATCTTGAGATCGTTCTCCAAGAGAGGGGAATCCCTGCGGCCCAACGGAAGAAGATTCGGGAAGAGCTTCTTGAGGAGTTTTGCCTCGGAAAGGTGGCCCGATCTCAAGGCTACACCCTTTCGGGGGGGGAGAGAAGGAGAGCGGAGTTGGCGCGGGCCCTGACGATCGAGCCCTCCTTTTTCCTCCTTGATGAGCCCTTCTCGGGGGTGGACCCTCTTACGATCATGGAGCTTCAGGGGCTGATCCGTCGCCTTGTAGAGAGGAACATCGGTATCTTAATCTCCGACCATAATGTCAAAGATACATTGGAGATCGCTCACCGTGCCTACTTGATCGATTCTGGATCGGTAATTGTTTCCGGATCTCCTTCGGACATTCTCCAAAGCGATTTGGCCCGTGAGCGTTTCCTGGGGAAGGAGTTCGAGGCGGGAGATACGATTCGCCGGCTCTGATCAAACCTCCTGAACGTCAATTTCCCTGGTGAAGTCGGGACTCACCCTGAAGGTAATCCGGTAGGAGGCTTTCTCGAAGAGGTCCCACTCTACCTTTTCTCCCCACTCAACGAGGACGATTCCTTCGCCCTCGATCTCCCCGAGGATCTCTTCCGCCTCCTCTTCCCCCATCCTGTAAAGGTCCATATGGAAGAGGAGAACTCGGCCCCGGTAGATGTTCATGAGAGTGAAGGAAGGAGAGCCGACTTAATCGGAGGGGGCTCCGAAGAAGTCGGCTACTCCTTGGACAAAGACGGTCTTGCCCGCTCCCAAGTCGCCTGTGAGGATAAGGATCTCCTTCCCCTTCAGCTTCGCCGCCAAGGTGCGGCCCAGCTCAAAAGTCTCTTCAGGAGTCTTGCAGAGGTAGATCATCTCTCCCCCTTCACAAGGCGAAAGGCTTCGGGGAGGCAGTCTCGGATCGCCATCGCGGTCATCCCCTCTTGCCCGAAACGCTCGGCCGCCAAGTCGCCGGCGCGGTTATGGATGTAAACCCCAGCCAAGACGGCCTCTTCTGGGGGAACGTTTCCGACCCTTCGCGCCAAGAGGGCGCCAAGGACTCCGGCGAGAACGTCTCCGCTTCCTCCGACAGCCATACCGGGGTTGCCGTCTAGAGAGAGGAAGAACCCCTTAGGCGGTAAGGCCGCGAGGGTGCGATGGCCCTTGAGAACCATCCAGAGTCTGTTTTCTTCCGCCCATCTCTTCCCCTCTTCCCACCGGTCTCTTTCCACGGCCTGCTTTTCGGCGCCGCTGATCCTGAGAAACTCCCCTGGATGGGGGGTGTAGACGACTCCCGGGCGCCAAAGCTTGGCCGCTTGCAGGCCTAGAAGGGTCAGCGCGTCGGCATCGACGACCAAAGGGAGTGAACACTTCGTGAGGAGGGCCTCGACGATTCTCTGAGCCCCTCTTCCCAGCCCTAGCCCGGGCCCCACGACAACGGCGCTCTTGTCGGAGAGGGAAGCGAGAAGGGCGTCGAGGTCTTCTCCAGAGGCCTCTCCCTTCGTCTCTCTCAAAGGGAGGAGCATCACTTCCGGGGAGGGCGGGAGGTTCTCCCATGCCGAAGGAGGAGCGGCCCAGGTAACAAGGCCTACCCCCGAACGGAGGGCCGAGGAGGAAGTCATCCAAGCGGCTCCAGGTTTCGTTTTGCTTCCTCCCACCACAAGAAGGTGCCCGTAGCTTCCCTTGTGGCTCTCCTTTAGCCGCGGTGAGAGAAGCGTAGGGAACAGAGTCGGGGAAAGAGTCTCCAGAATGCTCTCCTCTCTTCCGAACTTTTCGGGAAGACCGATGCTTCCGAGAGTAAGCTCACCGCAGAAATCCTCGGCCGGAGGGAGGAGGTGGGCCCTCTTGTAGCTGTGAAGAGCCACCGTGAGAACGGCCTGAACGACGGTCCCCGTGGGGTTGGGGTCGTCGCCGGAGAGGCCGGAAGGGATGTCCACGGCGATGACGGGAAGAGCGCTACGGTTCAAAATTTCGGCTAAGGAGAAGAAGATTCCCCTCAGGGTACCCCGAAAACCTGTCCCGAAGAGGGCGTCTACCACGAGTTCCGCCTCCTTAAGGGCCTCTATGAAGGGGGCCTTGTTCAGGTCGCCCTCTCTCTTGAGAAGCCGAGGGCTCTTCAAAGACTTCAGAATCTCCAGGTTCTTCTTGGCCGCACCTTTGGGGGGAGAACCGGAGGAGACGAGAAAAGTCTCCACCCGAGCCCTGCGAAGAAGGAGGTGCCTGGCCAAGGCGAAGCCGTCTCCGCCGTTGTTCCCAGGACCGCAGAGGACCATCACGGCCTTTCCCTCGAGGGAGCCGAACCTCTCTTCCATGGCGGCTACGACGGAGAGAGAGGCGTTCTCCATCAAAAGAATCTCGGGAATCCCCAACTCTTCCACCCCTCGTCGGTCGACCCGGTGAGAACCCTCTACCGAAAGGATCATCTTTCCTCCTTTGTCTCTCCTTTCATTCTACCCCGGGCAAAGTTCCTCTTCAACGGTTTGAAACCTTGTATTCCCAACCCCGTATACCTTTTCCGAGACATTCCAGGAGGTTTTCAATGAAACGAGCCTTCCTTCCCCTTCTTCTTTCAGCCTCTTGTCTCTTTCCTCTTACCGGAAAGGACCGTCCAGAGAGCTTGGACAAAAAGGCCATGGAGATTCACTTCCGAGTCTTGACCATCGATACCCATTGCGACACCCCTATGAGGGCGACCCGAAGAGGCCGAGAGCCCTTTGATCTCGGCGTCCGGCATGAGCCTTTGAAAAGGGGGAGCGGGATGCAGGATTTCCCCAGGATGAGGGAGGGAGGACTCGACGGTTCCTTCTTCGCGGTTTTTGTCGGTCAAGAGGAGCTGACTCCTGAGGGTCGAGAGGCCGCCTACAGAGAGGCCGTTCAGACTCTCGACGCCATGGACGAGGTCTTCAAAAAGTATCCGGACCAGGCCAAACTGGCGCTGAAGGCCGACGACCTGAAGAGAATCGCCGCTACCGGAAAGAGGGCCATCTTCCTCGGACTAGAGAACGGGTATCCCTTGGGGCTCGATGTCAACAGAGTCGACGAGTTCTATCGAAGGGGGATCAGGTACATTACCTTGGCCCACACTTCGGACAACGATTTGGCCGATTCTTCTACTGATCAGAGAGACCCCGAAGACAAGGGGCTCAGCGAAACGGGGAGGAGTGTAGTCCACCGTATGAACGAACTCGGCATTATGGTGGACGTCTCCCACATCTCCGACAGGGCCTTCTACGATGTTCTTAAGGAGACCAAGGCTCCGGTGATAGCCTCCCATTCGAGCGCCAGGGCCGTCTGCGACCATCCGAGGAACCTCTCCGATGAAATGCTCCGGGCGTTGAAAAAGAACGGGGGCGTGATTCAGCTCTGCATCCTTTCGGATTACATCCGCCCTTCGGCTCCCAACCCCGCCAGGGACGAAGCCTTCAAGGCTATGCGGAAGAAGTTCGGTGAGTATGGAGCCATCAAGGACCCGGCGGTTCGGGAAGCCCTGCATCAGGAATACGAGAGGATTATGGAAGAGTATCCTCAGGAATTGGCCACAGTGAAAGACGCCGTGGACCATATAGACCACATCGTCAAAACCATCGGGATTGACTATGTCGGTATCGGGACAGACTTCGATGGCGGAGGAGGCTTGGCGGACTGTAACGATGTCACCCAGATGGCCAACATCACGAAAGAACTGGTCCGTAGGGGATATTCTGAGAAAGAGATCGCCAAGATTTGGGGGGGAAACTTTCTTCGAGTCTTTCGAGCCGTCGAGGCCCGTGCGGGGAGGAGGAATTAGTCTCAACCAGGGCGAGCCTCTTCACCTGGACCCTCTCTTTTACAACGGACACTCCTTTTTAACCGCTGTAAATAATACAACGGACACTCCGTTTTTTTTACCGCCGATTCTGTCTGGACTCTGTGAGAACTACCGTTTTGGTGAAGTCCTCTTCCGCTTCGAAGGGAGGCTCTCCGGTGGGTGAGGAGTCTCTCTCGGGTTATCGGTCCAGGCGTTGGAGCGGGGGACGGAGCAGGATGTCTCTGACCTTTAAGCCCAGCTCCTTGATCGAGAAGGGCTTGGGAATAAAGTGCACCCCTTCGTTCAAGACACCCCGATGGGCGATCACGTCCGCCGTATAACCCGACATGAAGAGAAACTTGATCCCTGGGTTGATTCTCTGCATCGCTTCCGCCAGCTCCCGCCCGTTCATTTCGGGCATCACGACATCGGTGATCAGGAGGCTGATCTCTTCTTTCCTCGCTTCCGCCAACTCGATCGCTTCCGAAGGAGTCTTCGCGGTCAAGACCGTGTAGCCCAGGAGGACCAGCATGTTCTTGGCCATCTCGAGGATCGCCGGTTCGTCTTCGACGACGAGGACGCTCTCGCCTCGGCCGGAGGGGATTCTCTCTTCCTCCTCCGAGGAGGGTTCCTCGGGGGTTCCGGTCTGTCGGGGGAGGTAGATTTTGAAGGTCGATCCCTGTCCAGGTTCGCTGTAGACGTTGACGAGCCCATTGTTTTGCTTGACAATCCCGTAAACAGTCGAAAGGCCCAACCCGGTGCCAAGCCCCAGCTCCTTCGTTGTGTAGAAGGGCTCGAAGATTCTATCGATCGTGGCCTTGTCCATGCCGCAGCCGTCGTCGCTGACGGCCAGGAGGACATACTCCCCCGGCGTCATGCCGGGAGTGTTCTGGCAGTATGTTTCATCAAGAACAGTGTTCTCCGTCTCAATGGTGATCTTCCCCACCCCGGCGATGGCGTCCCTGGCGTTGACGCAGAGGTTTGCCAGGAGCTGGTCGACTTGGGAGGGATCGATCTCGACAAGCCAGAGAGAGGCGCCGGGAAGCCAAGCGAGATCGATATGCTCGCCGATAAGGCGGCGAAGCATCTTGAGCATTCCCTCGATGGCTTCGTTCAGGTCCATGAGCTTGGGAGCGACCGTTTGCTTTCTGGCGAAGGCCAGGAGCTGCTTTGTAAGGTTGGCGGACCGCTCGGCGGCCCTCTGAATCTCTTTCAGATAACGGGAGAGGGGCTTGGTCAGGTCGGCTTGGGCCAAAGCCAAATCCGAGAAGCCTAAGATGGCTCCCAACATGTTGTTGAAGTCGTGGGCGACCCCACCGGCAAGCCTTCCGATCGATTCCATCCTCAAGGCTTGAGCGAGCTGTTCTTGAAGCCGGTCGCGCTCCTCTTCGGCGGTTTTCCTCTGGGTGATGTCTCTGAAGAAGGATTGGTAGGTCCCGTCGGGCATCAGCTTGGAGTTCATCTCCACAGGGACGGTTCTCCCATCCTTCCTGACGATCTCCCTCTCCTCTTTGAGATTTCCGCCGTCGGTCAGCGTCTCATATTCGAAGGGGTTCTTCGTCAAGGAATCTTCTGAGAAGAGCCTGTGGAAAGACATTTCCAGCAGCTCATCCTTGGTGTAGCCCATAAGCTCCACGGCTTTGTTGTTCACCGTGAGGAGGCTCCCTGAGGAATCGCAATGGAAGAAGGCGTCGGCGGCGAATTCCAAGAGCATCCTGTACTTCTCTTCGTTGATTCTCAGAGCCTCTTCGGCGTTCTTTCTCTCGGTGATGTCCTGAAGGACCGAGATGATTCCGTAGGGGTTCCCTTCCCTATCCTTCAGAAGAGACATTCGATCTTCGATCCAGACCAGGGAGCCGTCCTTCTTGAACTCTTTCAACTCTACGACATAGCTGTTGGTGGGGGCAGAGCCGCCTCTGCTGGCCTCGGCGGCCATGTTCTCTTGGTAGACTCTGACGAGCCGGCGAAGAGAATCTGGAGTGACCAATTGGGAGAGGGGCTGGGAGAGGACCTCCTCCGCGGTGGCACCTTTCAGGGCTAAGATCGAGGGACTGACATAGGTGAAGCGTTGCCGCTCCTCAAGGTTGAGGATGGCAATAGCGCCAGGCATGTTCTCCTCGACAAGGCGGTGTCTCTCTTCA